>DASWXG010000253.1:0-9528 GCA_036405615.1 Prosthecobacter sp.
GCGGGGGTGGGCTGCATGTCTGTGGGCTTATCTCAAGCTGCGCGACTTGCCAAGTCCCGTCTGCTGGACCGGGCAATTTGAAGGAGATCAGCGCTGGCTCCGGCACTTTGGCTGGTGCTGTTCCCGGGTTTGTTTGAGAGGGAACTTGAGACCACTCAGCCTTTCAGCGTCATCAGATATGCCAGGAGATCGGCCGCTTGTTGCTCGTTCAGGCTGTCCAGAAGACCTTCAGGCATCAGGCTGCGGCGGATGTAGCGGGTGCTGCGAACGTCCTTTTTGGGCACCCGGCGGTCGGCCATGCCGGGCTGGCGGACGACATAGGCCTGGGTGTCTTCGTTGACGTAAAAGGCATCCAGGAGGTCGCCATTGTTCATCTCCAGGCGGAAGATGCGGTAGCCGGGCTCCATGGCGGCATTGGGTGTCAGGATGTTGCGCAGGACGGGCTCCAGGCCCATGGCCCCGGCACCGCTGAGGTTTGGGCCGATCTGGCCGCCTGTGCTGCCGATCTGGTGACAGGCCAGACAGAGCGCTGCGAGAGGCTTGCCCGCCTCGGGTTTGCCACGTTGGGCAAGGGCTGTGTACCGGGTGAACTTGGATTCGAGTTCATGCGCCTGTTCTTCTGAGAGGAGCGGTGGCGTGTCGAGACTCTTGACCAGACGTGCACCTGCTTTGAGCGCATCCTTCGCAGCGGGCTGCCATTGCTCTGCAGAAGCATAAATGAGGCTGGTGCGATCACTGGCCGCACCCCCCATGCGGTCAAAGCATTGCCGGATTTCCTGCGCCGTGCGCGCACGGTTCCACACACGATACTCCGCCAGGGCGCCCCGCGTTCCATCCTTGGGCTGGGTCCAGGCGACACGGCAGTCTTTAAAGGAAGTTCCGCACTTTTTGTTACCCACGGAGTCGAGTTCTCCGTTCTGGTAGAGGCGGAAGGTTCCTTGGGCATCGCGGGTGACGGCCACATGGGTCCAGAGTTCCGCAGTCACTGGCTTCTTCGCCACCACCACATCGTGCAGTCCCTGGTCGGCGACCCAGACGCGAAACTTGGAGCCGTAGAAATTCATGTCGATCTGGCCCGGGGAGCCCAGGATGCCATCCTGGTTGCCGATGCCTTCATTCAATCTCACCCAGCACTCCACGGTGAAAGGGCCTTCGAGGGTGATTTTGGAGTCCACCCAGGCCGTGTCCTGGCCGTCGAGAGCGAGCACCTCGCGGAACACACCGCCAAGCTGCTGCTGAAGCTGGACCAGTGAGGGATCATTTCCCAGCACGGTGGCCAGGCGTTCCAGAACCGGGCCGTCGAGGTCATTCTGCGGAACGGTTTTGTCCAGGATGGCGGAGAGCAAAGCCTTGGCTCCTCCTTCGGCCTGGCCCGACAGGGCAGTGAGGACACGCTTGCGTTGTACGGGTTGGAGTTTGGGGTAGAGCTTGAAGAGACGTTCACAGGCGCTTTGAACCACATTGGTGCTGGCAGCGATCAAGGCATCCAGCGCAGCATCGCGTACTGCCCTGTCCGGGTCGGATTCAGCCAGGACATAGAACAGTTGTGTCTCCTGAGAGCGGGTGGCGGCCAGGGCTGCCAGGCTCAAAGTGATTTCACCCGTGTCATCGGATGGTACCGGTTTCCCATCAAAGACTCTTTGCTGCCGCTGGGCCAGGGGAGGAACAATGACGTCCTCTGCCATGATCTGAAAACCGGCGCAGAGCGTCAGGGCCTGCTTTCGTGTTGCGACATCACGGCTCTGCAACATGCTCACGGCGGTAGCCTTGAGAATGGGAGCGATGCGGGTGGAATCCAGCAGGGTTCGTTTGGCCAGCAATTTTTCAGCGACAGCCGGGCCCAGATCCTGATGGGCAAGCAACGTTTTCAAGGCCTCTCCCACACCGGGCTCGTCTGGAAACTGGGCCAGGCGAAGCAGCTCTTCGTCATTTGGGGCACGGCCAAGTTGTGGAAGAAGCCTGGAAACACGGGGAGCGCTGGTTTTGGGATCCAGTGCGAGGGATGCGAGGACCCGGGCTTCAATGGGAAGTGCCGTTGGTGCGTCAGAATCGAGGAGCCGGACGACTGCTTCAGGCTGCCTCTCCAGGAACATGCGGACCAGAAATCTTTCAAACTCGCGGTCATAGGCCTCATGCACAGGGATTTGTCTGGCTCCGCGGGAAGACTGAATGGTTGGCCCTTTGACAAGGGAAGGCTCGGCGAAGGCAAGGAGGCCTGCGAATGCCTGTTCTACAAAGAGCTTGTCCCCCCACGAATCAGCAATCGAGGCCGCAAAGACATCGGCTGCATGTTGGATGGCTTGAAAGCGTGCTGCCGGATCCTTTTCACCACGGAAAGCGACCACGTTTTGGACCATGATGTTGGTGGAAGATTCAGTGATTCCAATCATCCGAATTCTCTCACGCCGGACATTCGCCGATGTGGATTCCGCAAGTCCGGCGAGATGCTTGGGTTGGAGAGCTTGTGAACCTTCCAGAGCCCAGAGAGCTTGAATCAGTTTCGCCGCTTCATTCGGAGATTGAGGCAGAGTGGACAGGGCTGAGGAGAGCGACTCTTTGTTTGGACGGTCAGCCAGAGTCTGCCAGGCCAGATGCGCACGTCCCAAGGGGGCCTTGCCTAACATCGCAACCAGTTCATCCGTGCTGAGTTTTGTGAAGTCAGGAATGGTGCCGGAAGCATGGAGAGGAGCGCGGGTACTCTTCCCCGCTTCACTGGAGACGGCTGCTCCTTTCGAGCCGGCTGCATCTTTTGTGTTATCGCTCGGCCTGACTCTCCAGATGCGGCCCCGGGTCTTGTCCCGGTCCGGATGGTTGCGGGGGACTTCGTTGTGGGAGATGATTTTGTTATACCAATCCACAATGTAGATGCAGCCGTCAGGCCCGTTGGTGAGGGCGACAGGGCGGAAGAACGGATCATCACAGGTGATGAGGTCAGGTTTCTGCTGCAGTTTCCAGTAGGATCCGTCCCGATGCATGGAGAGGGTCTGAATCTTGGAGGTGATGGGATTGGCTACGGCCATGGTGTGGGCTGCCTTTTCATCCAGGAGAGGCCCGCCTTCGATCAACGCGAGGCCGCTCAGACCTGTGCCGCCCATGCGGAACTCTGTCTGCGGCGGGAAGTCGGGTTGGTAGCTCTTTTTCAGCGCCTCCATGCCGCCGGGGTAATAGGCGTATTCGTGGAAGGGCATGACGGGGTAGCCGTAGTCATTGGCCTCTTGGATGAAGGTCTCGCCCTCGCCAGTGATGACGAGTCCCCAAATGTTGTTAGGTCCGACGCTGGTGACTTCAAAGCCGCTGCCATCGGGCCGCATGCGGGCCATGCCACATTTGGGGTAGTCTACGAGGTCTTTGCTGCCGGGTTTGTGAACTTCGCTGTTGTTGAAGAGGCCCTGGGCCATCCAGATCCAGCCGCCGGGGGCTCGGGTGAACTGGTGGGGGAAGAGATGGCTGTCTTGCACGCCAAAACCCGTGAGGATGACCTCGGATGTGTCAGCGCGGCCATCACCATCCGTATCTTTGAAGAGTTTCAGGTCGTGGCCGTGCTGGATGTAACAGGCGTCTCCATTCCCCCATGGCAGAATACCCAGCGGAATCGCCAGACCATCGGCATAGACTGCGGGATTTGTCAGGCCACCTGGAGGCAATGGCGCACTGAGCGCCTCACGCGGAAACACCACCACCTTGTCCTTGCCTTTGCCTTGATACAAAACCTCGGCGGCTGCCGGGTTTTCGTTTCCATCCACCGGATATTCAAAAGCGGTTTGGGTCCAGAGGCGGCCACGTTGATCAAAATACACGCTGACAAACTTGCCGAGACCCTCACTCTCCTGGACCACGAGTTCGATCTCATAACCTTTGGGAAGGTGAAAAAGCTTTAGCTGTTCTGCCGCAGATTTGGCGCTGCTTTGAACGTTGTTGTAGGAGATGTCCCTTTTGGGTTTTGATCCTGCGTCCTCTTTGGTTTTCGCGGGAGGAGTCACGCGCTTTCGGGCGGCTTCCACGCCGCCGAGAGACTGCCAGGTGGGAGCGTCGGGAGTGGGCGGCAGTTCTTCGAGGGTTACATCTTTGACCTGGACGAGACAGGCTCCGCCGCTGTGAACCTGAGGCCCCAACTGGCCGTCCCGGGCAACATTGGGATCCGTCTCTGTATAGTCGATAGAGGCGACCCCGTTGATCCACACCTGGATGCGGGGGCCTTCGGCACGGATGCGATATTCGTTCCAGCCATACACATCCACGGCCTTGTCCAGCGCTGCAGCGTCGAGAGGCTCTGCAATGACCTTGTTCCGGCGAAATTCGTCATAGATTTTGCCAAACCAGCCCTTGCCGCAGTCCACCTGGTAGCCGCTCATGTGGTTGCCTCCGGGCACGCGCAGGCTTCGGATCTGGATCCCGCTGTTGATCATGCCAGTGGCCGGGTCACCGCTGCATTTGATCTTCAGCCGGAGGTCGAAGTTCTGATAGCTCTTGTGGGTGCAGATGAAGTAGTTCTCTTGGATCTTTTCCGTGCGGGAACCGCCGGTGATCATGCCGTCTTCCACGCGCCAGACATTGGGATCATAGTCCCAGCCGGTCAGGGTTTTGCCATCAAAGAGAGAGAGGGGCTCCGCTCGTAGCGCCAGCACTGGAGCCAGAAGGAGGCAGCAAAAGAATGTGGCGGCAGAAGAGCGCATGGGGTGGCGGAGGAAAGAGTGGACGTGGCAGCCAAAGTGGGCTGGCGGGGCTGGACCGGTTTAACCCGCAGCTGAATTACGGCGAGCATTTCACCAGATTCAGGGGAGGGCGTCCACCACGAGGCGATTGAAATGCACACCCGCAGCATCCAGTTTGCCCGGCATTCCACGAATGAAAGAGGCGGAGGAATGCCTGAGCGCACTCCCCCGCGATCTAACGGAACACATTTTTCTTCCTTACATGTTCAACCGCTCGTTCGAGTATTTCCTTCAGCAGGTGCGCCGCTGGCGCAAGGAACCTTTGATCCCGGCCGCCTTGCTGCTGATCGCCTGCGGATTGCTGGCTTTCATCCGCATCGCCGAAGGGCTGGAGGATGCGGAAGAGCACCGGTATGATGAGAAGATACTTCTGGCCATGCGTGCCCCGGGAAACCCTTCGGATCCCGTGGGGCCACCCTGGATGGAAGAGATGGGACGGGACATTACCGCCTTGGGTGGATTCACGGTTTTGACCGGCCTGACCGTGGCGGCGCTGGGGCTGATGCTTTTGTATGGCCGTCCGCGTCTGGCCCTGCTGACCCTGGCGGCCATTGCCGGTGGCATGCAGGCATCCGCGTTGCTGAAAAGTTTGTTCGGCCGGCCAAGGCCTGATTTGGTGCCTCATGGTGTTCTGGTCACCAGTGCCAGTTTTCCCAGCGGTCATGCCATGATGGCGGCGGTTGTCTATCTGACACTGGGCGTGATGCTGGCACGCACGCAGACCAGTCGCAAGGTGCGGCTCTACATCGTCTCCCTGTCGGTCATCATCGCTTTGCTGGTTGGCTGCAGCCGGGTGTATCTGGGGGTGCACTGGCCCACAGACGTGCTGGCCGGGTGGATGCTGGGCGGTGCCTGGGCACTGACTTTCGGGCTCATCGCGCTGAAGGTGGATCCACGCCGCCCGGGAGACGAGGGCAGCGGGGATTCTGACGCGAAACTTCAACGGGAAGGGGATGCCTAAACCCGGTTGCGATAGTCAGAAGGCAGGCAGCCTGCCCATCGCCTGAAAGCCCGGGAAAAGGCAATGGGGCTGCGATAGCCTACCAGCCGGGCGATGGTTTCTTGTTTGTCTTGCGCGTGGGTCAGCAGATGCTGGGCGGACTGGATGCGCAGAGACGTCAGGTGGGCCATGGGGCTGCGGCCCAGCTCCTTCCAGCAAAGGCGGCGGAAATGTTCTTCGCTGACATGGGCGGCATGGGCCAGGGAGGCGAGGGTCCAGTCCTCGGCCAGCCGTTGCCCCACTTCCTCCCAGAGCCTGCGCAGTCGTTCATCCCGGCGCCAGGGTTCGGCGAGCCGCCGGGTGTGGTGTTGCAGCAGCTCGATCCAGTGATGAATCGCCCGGGCATCCCGGCTGCCTTCCCATTCACTGCGCAGCCCGTCCCAGATGCGCTGAAGCTGGCGGGCATCCACCTTCAGGCGGACGGGAGACGCCGCGCTGACCAGCGGAGAAACGAACGCCGGTTCGTCATACCGAACCCATAGGAACTGCCAGCGTTTGCCCGGCAGGGCATGAAACGCATTGGGCACGCGGGGCGGAGCCATGCATGCGGCTCCAGCGGAGACCTGATGCCAGCGGCCGTCCAGCAGCATGCGCCCGCTGCCGCCGGTGCAGATCATGATAAAACTTCCTCCCGGAGAGAGGCGGACGCGTTCATAGGGAGAGGCCGCATCGTCCATGCCGAGTCTCGTGATGCGGTGGACTGCGAGAGCCCGGCATTCCGAGGCTTCAAGAACCCAGCGGCGGCTCTGCGTGCCGTCGACGGTCGTTTCAACGAGGGCTGGAATTGCATCGCTCATTGTCTTCAATCGATGATGAACACGGTGGCTCCGCGGGCTCCATGGGCACCGATGACCAGACATTGTTCAATGTCGGCTGTTTTGGACGGACCGGCCAGAAACAGCCCAAAGCCGGTGCCGAGTGTGGCGATGCGCTCATAGGCCTGATGAAGCGTGGGAACGAGGTCTCCAGCGCGCATGACGATGAAAAGATGTTCCGCAATGAAGGGCAGCACGCGGTGAGGACCCAACTCTGTTTCGTCCAACCAGACGGCGCCGTTTTCACACACGCCAAACCGCGCTCGAAATACAGCAGTGTGCACTCCATCCAGTGTGTGTGGATCCGTGACCTTCGAAAGATCCACCGTGCCGGGGAGCTCCTTTATGTGTGAGGCGATCTCTGCATCGGACGGGATATTTTCGCGCAGCCATGTGGCAGCTTCGGTCAGGTTATGGCCCCGGACGGTCCGGGCACCAATGAGCTCCAGTGTGGCGATGAAGTCGGGCAGTCCGGCTGTGTTGGGCAGATCTTTCAGCGCGACCACGGCGGCATCGGGCGAAGGCAGGGGAGCTCCCTGGGCCAGTCTGAGAGATGAGAGGATGGAGGCGCGGCTCATGGAGCGAAAGGAAACGGCATGAAGACTATCAGGAATCCCGGTTGGATCGTTGGTTATGCCATTGGCGGAACGTCTGCGCAGGTGCGGGCGGGAGGTCCCGTGTGCGGGTCCAAGGATCCAGTTTGAACACATTAAAAACCGGCGAGGCATGGCGCATGAACCAGCCGCCAAGGCGGAAGAGGGCGGGGCGGCGGACGGCAAAGGCAGTGGCGAGCATGGCGGCTTTTTTCCACCAGGGGGCATGGCCCGCGGCGGTGATCTCCTGCCGCCATTTCAGGAGCTGGCTGTGAATATCAATTTTCACCGGGCAGACAGCGGTGCAGGAACCGCAGAGCGTGGAGGCAAAGGGCAGGCTGCTGTGGGCTGCCTTGTCAACGTTTGGCGCCAGGATGCTGCCGATGGGGCCGGCGATGAAGAAGCTGTAGCTGTAACCGCCGCTGCGGCGATAGACCGGGCAGGTGTTAAAACAGGCGGCGCAGCGGATGCAGGCGAGAGACTTGCGATAGTCCGGCCGGGCCAGCTGGCGGCTGCGGCCGTTGTCCACAATCACGACATGCATTTCCTGGCCGGGGCGTGGTTTCAAGAAATGGGAGCTGAAAACCGTGCTTGGCTGGCCGGTGGCGCTGCGGGCAAGCAAACGCAGGAAGACGCCCAGATGCTTTTGTTCGGGGATGATCTTCTCCAGCCCCATGCAGGCGATGTGGACCGGTGCCAGATGAGCACCCATGTCTGCATTGCCTTCATTGGTGCAGACGACAAATCCTCCCGTCTCAGCCACGGCAAAGTTGACGCCTGTGAGGGCGGCGTCGGCGGTTAGAAAGTGATTTCGCAGATGCTGGCGTGCCGCTTCGGTCAGCTGCTGGGCGTCATCCAGGCCTGCGGGAGTGCCGAGATGCTCGTGAAACACTTCACCCACCTCGGCCCGCTTCAGGTGGATCGCGGGCATGACGATGTGACTCGGTGGCTTCTGCTGCAACTGGACGATGCGTTCCCCGAGATCGGTGTCGATCACTTCAATGCCCTTTTGCTCCAGATAGGGATTGAGGTGGCACTCCTCGGTGAGCATGGATTTGCTCTTCACCATTTTGCGCACGCCATGCCGTTTCAGAATGGAATGCACGATGCGATTGTGCTCCTCGCCGTCAGCGGCCCAATGGACATGGATGCCATTGGCCTCGGCCTTGCTGGCGAACTGTTCCAGATAGTCAGCCAGCCGCGACAGCGTGTGTTCCTTGATCTGCGAGGCTGCCTCCCGCAGCTGTTCCCACTCCGGTACTCGCGAAGCCATGCGGTCACGTTTGGCCCGGACCATCCACAAAGTCTGGTCATGCCAGGCCGCACGCTGGGGATCGCGCAGGAAATCATGAGCGGCGGAAGAGTGCTGGAGAGGTTGATCCATGGTTGAGCTGTTGCTGAACGGTGGTTGAGCCATTGTTTTCAAACCATGGCTCAACCATTGCTCAGCAACGGTTCAGCCACTGCAAACTCCGCCATACTGGCATTCAGGATCTCGGCAATGTGCATCACTTTGATGTGGGGGGCTTCGCGCGAGAGCAGGCCGCCCAGATGCATCAGGCAGGACATGTCCGCACTGGTGATCACTTCCGCCCCGTGGGCCATGTGATCACGGATGCGGTCGCGTCCCATGGAGGTGGAGACATCCTTTTCAAAGACCGAGAAAGTGCCGCCAAAGCCGCAGCATTCGTCACTGCGATCGAGAGGGACGATTTCCAGTCCCTGCACCATCTGCAGCAGCCGCGCAGGTTTGGAGAAAGCGGGGGTCATACATTCGCTGCAGCTCCCCAGGCCTAGCCCGCGCAAGCCATGGCAGCTTTGGTGCAAGCCCACTTTGTGCGGGAAATGTGCCGGGAGGGACTGAATCCCGGCGACATCATGGAGAAACTCGCACAGCTCGTGCACACGGTGCGCTACCGGAGAGTGCAGAGCCTCCAGGCTCTCCTTCAGATGCAGAACGCAGCTCCCGGAGGGCGAGACGATGTGATCAAACCGCGCATACTCCGAAGCGAAGTCTCCCACGCATCCCGCACTCAGGTTTGCATAACCAGAGTTGGACATCGGCTGCCCGCAGCAGGCAGGACGTTCAGGCACAGCTACGTCATGTCCCAGACCCTCGAGCAAAGCCAGGGTTGCCTTGCCCACCTGGGGGTAAAGCTGGTCGATGTAGCAGGGGATGAACAGGCCCAAGGTCATGTGAGCAAACAACTACGTGCCATCGTGCACAAGCCTAGCAGGTGGCTGCGCACGCAGTCATGACTGAAATGCACATGAATGTGATCTTGCTCAGCGTCCCGTCTTGGAAATCAGCAGAGCCGCCACGATCCCCAGCACTGCGGTCACGGTCCAGAGCGCGGCGGGATTGACCTCATAGACCTGCATGGAGAGGATGGATGCAACGATGCCTC
>DASWXG010000254.1:0-2180 GCA_036405615.1 Prosthecobacter sp.
AGTTTGTCATTCACTGGCTCATCGACGTGGCCAAGTGCGAAGGAGTGACCTCCTTTAACCAGGACCAGATCCTGCACGTCCTCTGCAAGATGGCCTATGTCGGCATCGCCTGGGCTGGCTGGCTGGGGGCTTGAGTGGGAAAGGGGGCTGAAAGCCTCTCCTTTGAAATCCGCACGTCTCAACGGGAGGTGGACGGGTGCTGCAAATCTGCGCCCTGATAAGCAGCCCGGAAGTGCTGAAAAACGTGCATTCGTGCAGCTTTGAACCTCAAAAAAGGGTGAGCTTGTGAAATTTTTCACAAATTCGGGTTGCCCCTCGTAAAGGCTTCCTGATAGTGCTCGCGCTCCCATGGCAGCACTACTCGCCAGCTTCGACCTCACCTTTCTCATCACCTCGGTGGTGAAGATCGTTTTTCTGACCTTCCTGGTCATCTTGCCCATGGTCGCCTATTCCGTGTATGCGGAACGGCGTTTCTCAGCGGTGATCCAGGATCGTGTGGGCCCCAACCGTACCGGCATTCCGCTGACGCTTTTCGGGTTCAAGAAGGACATCCAGATCTTCGGCATCGGCGGCCTTGTGCAGCCCATGGCGGACGGCCTGAAGTTCCTCCTGAAGGAAGATTTCACCCCTCGTACGGTCAATACCTTCTACTACTGGCTGGCCCCCGCGCTGACCATGGTCCCGGCGCTGATGACCTGCGCCGTCCTGCCCTTTGGCAGCGAGCTGGATCTGCGTTTCCTGAATGACTGGGTCGGCACCAGCTTCACCGCCCCGGTGAAATCCGTCATTGCAGACCTGAACGTCGGCCCTCTGTTCACCTTCGCCATCGCCTCCCTCGGCGTTTACGGCATCGTGCTGGCCGGCTGGTCTTCGAACTCCAAGTATCCTTTCCTCGGCGGTGTGCGCTCCTCCGCGCAGATGATCTCCTATGAGCTGTCCCTGGGCCTTTCCATCATCCCGGTGCTCATGGTCTTCGGCGAGCTCAACCTCTCCAAGATGTCCGCCTTTCAGGACGCCAACGGCTGGCTGCTGCTGCCTTTCTGGGGCCAGGGCCTGACGCTGGAACGCTGGGTGCTGCTGGTGCCCATGGTCATCTCTTTCTGCATCTTCACCGTGGCGATGTTTGCCGAGACCAACCGTCTCCCGTTTGACCTTGCCGAGTGCGAAACGGAACTGGTGGCCGGTTATCACACGGAATACAGCTCCATGAAGTTCGCCCTGTTCTTCCTGGGGGAATACGCCGCCATGATCATCGGGTCCGGTCTGGCCGTCACCCTTTTCCTTGGTGGCTGGAGCATTCCTTTCTGGCCCTACATCGAGAGCCTCGTGAAGCTGGCCGGTGTGGACCTGCAGCTGCACTACGTGGCCGGTGCCACCCCGCTGTGGCTGGGTGCCATCCACATCGCCACCTTCTTTGCGAAGGTCATCGTCTTCATTCTTTTCTTCATCCTCATCCGCTGGTCGCTGCCCCGTTTCCGCTTTGACCAGCTGATGAAGCTCGGCTGGCTGTTCATGTTCGAACTCGCCCTTGCCAACGTCGTCCTCACTGCCGTGCTGATGGCCTGGTTCACGAAGTAATCTCCGCTCCGATGGCAACCATTATTGTCCAACGCCCCAAGCTCGCCTGGCATGAGAGGTGGTTTATTTCCACCCTGTTCAAAGGCCTGAAAATCACTCTGGGCCATGCTCGTAAAACCTTCCTGCAGATCGTCCGCAAGGAAGAGAAAGTCACCATGGAGTATCCCGAGCAGAAGTGGGATGCCAACCTGCCTTCCTACTACCGTGGCGCGCCTGCCCTGGTGACGGACGAACAGGACCGCGAGCGCTGCGTCAGCTGCCAGCTTTGCGAGTTCATCTGCCCGCCCAAGGCCATCACCATCACCCCCGGTGAAATCCCCAGCAGCGACCCCTGGGCCAAGGTGGAGAAGCGTCCGAAGGAATTTGAGATCGACATGATCCGCTGCATCTACTGCGGCATGTGCGAGGAAGTCTGCCCTGAGCAGGCCATCTTCCTCCGCAAGGACTACGCCATCACCGGTGAATCCCGCGCCGAGATGCTTCACAACAAGAAGCGGCTGTACGAGATCGGCGGCAAGCGCGTGGGACTCGTCAACAAGTGGAACGAACTGAAGTAGGCCATGCCGTCCATCCTGTTTTATCTTTTTGCCGCCATCACCCTG
>DASWXG010000255.1:0-4927 GCA_036405615.1 Prosthecobacter sp.
CCATGAACATTCACTTCGGGAAGCACCACGTGGCTTACATCACGAATCTGACCAAGGCTCTGGAGGGCACGAAGCTCAAAGGAGACAATGTGGTCAAGCTCATCTCGGACCTTTCCGACGTTCCGGAATCCGCACGCACTGCCATTCGCAACAACGGCGGCGGCCATGTCAACCACACCTGGTTCTGGCAGTGGATGGCGCCTGCGGGCAGCGGACCCAAAGAACCGGAAGGAAAGCTGGGCGAAGCTATTCAGAGCACCTTCAGCAGCGTGGACGAGTTCAAGAAGCTGTTCGGTGAAGCCGCCACCAAGCGCTTTGGTTCCGGATGGGCCTGGCTGGTGGTCAAAAAGGACGGTAAGCTGGCGGTGACCTCCACGCCAAATCAGGACAACCCGCTGATGAAAGGCGTGGTGCCCGACACAGATCTCGGTACGCCCATCCTGGGCCTGGATGTCTGGGAGCATGCCTACTACCTCAAATATCAGAACAAGCGTCCCGACTACATCACCGCCTGGTGGAATGTGGTGAACTGGGAGGCTGTAGCCAAGGGCTACGAAGCCGCAAAGGCCTGATTACCTTCACAATCACGCGGGTCCGGAAGGGCCCGCGTTTTTTGTCATCTCAATCATCTCCATTCCATTCCCATGAAACGACTGTCATTTATCGCCGCCCTCTGTGTGCTTCCGCTGCTGGGGCAGGCCGAAGAAAAAATCAAACACGTGGATGCCGAAAAGGGGGCCAAACTGGTGGCTGAAGGCAAAGTGAACGTCCTGGACGTCCGGACGCCTGAGGAATACGGCGAAGGCCACATCAAGGGGGCGACCAATGTGGACATCATGTCCAAGGACTTCGATGCCCAGGTGGCAAAGCTGGACAAGTCCAAGCCCGTGCTGGTTCATTGCCAGGCAGGTGGCCGCAGCACCCGCTCTTTGCCCAAGCTGGAGAAGGCTGGGTTCACCGAGATTTACCACCTGGACGGCGGCATGAAGGATTGGGTGAAAGCCGGCAAGCCTGTGGAGAAATAGGAGGTGATGCTGGCTGGTGTAGCATAGCGGGTTCGAACCGCTGACCTCGTGCATGCCATGCGGGGCACGTCCCTTTCGCATAAAAAACCCCGTCCGGGTCAACCAGGACGGGGTTTTTCGCAATGAGTGCATATTATTGTCAGGCCGCAGGTGCACCCGCCTTGGGACCGCGCTGGGCCAAGGTGTGGCTGAAGGGGCTCGATGCCGCGAGGTTGTACTGCCGGATGGCGGTGGCCCAGAAGGGGGCCAGTTCATTGTCCCGGGCCGACCACAGGCGGTAATGCAGATCCGTGACTGTTTCGGTGTCGTGGATCATGGCCTTGATCTCCTGGGGATTGAGGCTTTGCGGACCTTCGTGAATCAGCCGTGAGGCGATTGCGTTCAGGTAAGAGCGCGAGACGTGGATGTTTTTGCGGCGGTGCAGAAGGCTCACGTGGAGGCCGTTGACATAGGGGTCCAGGAAGACCTGGAGCAGGCCATGGTGCTTCTCAAACTCAGGCGGCAGCTGGATGCGGCCTTTGATTTCCAGAAGGTTGTTGTTCATGGTGGCGAGCACACTGGGCGGCTCGGTCTCTTCAGGCGTCAGGAACAGGCCCAGGCGATAGCCGGAATTCCGGCTCGAAACCAGCACCGCCATGGGAATGGCCAGCAACAGGGCGCCAAGAATCGGGCTGATCCAGAGCAGGAAGCTGTGAGAGACAAACCAGCCGATGATCCCCCAGACGATGGCGAGGACGCTGACGCTCCAGAACGTGAACAGGATTTCGGTCCAGTCCACACCGCCGTCCACCTTGCGTCGCTGGGTCACCCAGCGCACCCCTTTCCCAAGAACTGTGTAAACCACGAACTGGGAATGGAAGATCATGAGCACAGGGGCCATGAGCGTGAACACGACGGTGTCTGCCATGCTGCTGATGAAGGTCTGCACACGGCCCTTGATCGGCTTGAACATGCGGCCTGTGATGACTTCATCCAGCAGGATGGTCACCTTCGGCAGGAAGATCAGCATCACCGTCACGCCGAGCAGGATCTGCTCCGCCAGGATGGCCTGCGGGTTGTCATGCGGCAGCCGGGTGGCTGCGAGGAAGGTGGAGAACACCAGGAACAGGAACCACAGCAGGCTGCTGGCATAGCTGAGGATGCCGTGGAAGAAGTTTAGGCGGCTCATGGGGTGCCAGCCTTTGGCGAACAGCAGCCAGAAGTGCTGCATGTTGCCCTGGCACCAGCGGCGGTCACGCTTCAGCATGTCCACCAGGGTGGGGGGGCCTTCCTCATAGCTGCCGCGGTTGGTGTTGAGCAGGCGCACGGCATAACCCGCTTTGCGCATCAGGGCGGCCTCCACAAAGTCGTGGCTGAGAATGTGGCCGCCAAAGGGCTCCTTGCCCGGAAGGGGCGGCAGGGCGCAGTTCTTGATGAAAGGCTCCAGACGGATGATGGCATTGTGCCCCCAGAAGTTGGCCTCACCGCACTGCCAGTAGTCCAGACCTGCCATGAAGGGCGGGCCGTAGAGCGCCTGGGAAAACTGCATCACACGGCCCAGCAGTGTTTCTGCGCCGATCTGCTTGGGGAAGGTCTGGAGAATGCCAATGCCGGGATTCTTCTCCATGATCCGCACCATGCTGGTGAGCAGGCCGCCGGACATCAGGCTGTCGGCATCCAGCACCAGCATGTAGCGATAGCGTTTGCCCCAGCGGCGGCAAAAGTCACTGACGTTGCCGCTCTTGCGGTTGATCGGCTTGCGGCGCTTGCGGTAGAAAATGCGGCCGAAGGCGTTCAGCTGGCGGCAGAGTTCCAGCCAGGCGGTTTCCTCCTCGATCCACTGGCTCGTCTGGTTGGAGTCGCTGAGGATGAAGAAGTCAAAGTTCTTGGAGTGGCCGGTTTGCTCCAGGGAAAGGTAGATGGAACGCAGACCTTCGAAGACGCGGGTCACGTCCTCATTGAACACAGGCATGATGATGGCCGTGCTGGCAGTAATCTCCTCATCCATGTCCTCCGGCTTCAGGGTGCGCCAGAGATCCAGGGGATCAGGCTTGGGCCGGTTCATCAGCCAGACGCCGAAGAGGGCGGTCCAAAAACCGACGTTGAGCTGGTAGTAAAGCGGCACGAAGACGGCCAGCAGTGCCCATTCGGACCAGCGCATGCCGTGCTCTGAAAGATACACGTACATCAGCCACACACCGACGATGGTACCCAGGCCGACAAAAGAAAAGAAGGTGGCGCGCCGGGTGCGCGCAACCCGTGGCGGCGGCATGCCTGCCGTAAGATTAAGATTGGCCGTTCCGGCCCCGATCATGCTCATCCCAGAAGATAATAAAGATAACCCAGCACACCGCCCACGATGCTGACGAGAATGGAATAACGCAGGATGGGGTGGCGGCCCAAACGGTCGAAGGTGTCTTCAGCAACCTCGGAAACGATGCCCAGGTCCATGTCGCGCGGGGTCATTTTGCTGACCTGCATGCCAGGGCCGGAAGTACGCACGGCCGAGCGCATGGCCTCGGTCATGTCTTTGGGCAGGTTTTCCTTGTCGAGGAAAAAGTTAGGCCAGCGGGAGGGGCCGCCGCTGAGGTGGAAGCCCAGACGGCCTGTGGCCTCCAGCTGCGACTCGGTCAGGTGCATGTCACTGTAGATGACAGCCAGCCACTCGCGCATCATCAGCCGCGCCTGCTCAATGCTGTGCGCGGTCGGTGTGCGGGAGGGATCTTTCTGGTGGGCATCAGCCGCACGGCGCAGTGTCTCCAGGATGAGCTGGGTACGGCGGATACGGTTGTGCAACTGGTAGGAACGGAAATAGTCGGCGAGACGGGCATACGCCTCGTTCCACTCTTGTTCCGAGCCCGTGGCGGGTGCGAATTGGATATTGACGGCTTCCATGGCGGCTCAAGCAGAGCCGGTGAAAGAATGCGCAGATTTTGGCGGGTGGGAAGCAGTTTTCGTGATCTCTTTAGGCATGCGGATCAAACCGCACCCCGCTGCATCCCGGCGTGCTGTGGGGGCCCTGGCAGCGCCAGTGCCAGCGGCTGGGCTGGGTGGCGAAGGGCTGCAGGCAGCTGCCTTCCAAAATGCGGAACTGGCCGCGCAGTTCGCCGCCTTCATCCACCTGGATGGCCCGGGCGGCCATGCGGCCGTCCAGCATGCCGCCGGGTTCGATGGTGATGGTGCCGTCGCAGGAAAAGTCGCCCGTGGCGCGACCTGCCACCCGCATGCTGCGGGCTTGCACGGGATAAAGAAACTCCACGTCTGCCCAGGCGGCGATATTCAGGTGCTCGCAGATGACATGCTCGGCGCACAGCCCGCGCTCCGTGATGACATGCGCCTCCGGCGGTTCTTCATCTGCGTTGTCCACCCGCTTCAGTTTTTGCAGGCAGACAGGGCAGCTCGGGCACGTGGCATTTCCCGCCGTGGCGATGGAAAGGAAAAAGCGGCTGCGTTCAGCCGGCAGGCTTTGCAGCACATGGCTCAGCGTGGTGGCATCCACCGTCTCGATCCGGTGCTCCTGAGCCGAGAGAAGGGCAGAGGGGCTGAAGCCTGCCGGTGCGATGAGGATGCCGCGGGCGTTCTGCGCCGTGCGGATTTCCTGGGCAAAACGGGCAATGGTTTCCGGAGTGGCTCCCCATTCATTCCAGCCAGACAGCCGGACAATGGCGCGTTGGGGGTGGGCCGTGCCGGGCCGTTCCACCATGCCAAACACTGCCGCACCGTTGGGCAGGATCCTTGATCCGGCGAGTTCGCAACCGCCTTCAGAAGCGATGGCTCGCGCCAGTTCCGTCAGGCGCAGCCAGTCCAGGCTGGCGATCAGTTCCGGCGTCCACACCGGCATTTCTTCAGCATCCGGTCCGCTGTCCGTGGCGGGCGGCAGCTGGTCGTCTGTCGGCGGCATGGCAGCGGGGGCGGTCATGGAG
>DASWXG010000256.1:0-8498 GCA_036405615.1 Prosthecobacter sp.
AACGGCCTCTATCTCGATGCCCTCTGCACGCGCTGGAAGCTTACCCAGGACGAGGCCATCCGCGCCAAGGCACGCCGCCTCATCGACGGTCTCCTGCGTGTCTCCACCGTCGGCAAAACCCCCGGCTTCATCGCACGCGGCATCGCCACAGACGGCAAGACCACCTACCCCCTCGGCTCCAACGACCAGTCCACCCCCTGGCACTACGGCATCTGGCGGTTCATCACCGACGGCCTCGCCACTCCTGAGGAAAAAACCAAACTCACCGCCGCCTTTGTCGAGCAGATGAAAATCCTCGACAGCCACAACTGGAAGATGCCCACCGACGGCCCGCCCTGTCCCTTCCGGGGGGATTTCCTCAAACCCGGCTGGGAAGGCGTACCCCGCATTCTCTTCTCCCTCAAGGCCATGCACCATTTCACCGGAGACGAGTCCTGGCACAAACGCTACCTCGCCGCCGCGAACGAAAAGGTGGGTCAAAACCAGCGCACCCGTCTGGACTTCTGCCGCGAGGGCATGGTCTTTGATCCCGCCCAGGGCCTGCGCCATTCCTGGACCGGCAGCGAAGGCGTCATCTGCCTGCGCGCTCTTTGGGAAATGGAAAAAGACCCCGCTCTCAAAGCCATCTATGCCGAAGGTCTGCGCCACAGTGCCGAACTCTCCGCCAAAAGCCTGTCCCTCATCGAGAAATTTGACGTCAACGGCACCGAACATTTCAACCTCGACTGGCGCGTCATGAACGCCGCCTGGAAGCCCCAGCACAGCGAGAAAGATGCCGTGGACGTCGCCGTGGCCGGACTGCGTGTGCAGAGCAAAAGCTCCCCCCGTCTCCACCTGGAAAAAGACTACCTGCGGGAGCCTTGCTTCGCCGCCTGGGTCGTCACCCTCTGCCCGGACTCCGCCTATGTGGAGACCCAGCGTGCCGCCATCGAAAAAGTCATCACCCACTACGATCCCGACAAGGCCTACCTCTCCCAGTTCTTCCCGCTCGAGTCCGCCTGGTGGCGCCTGAAAGAGCACGCCGCGAAGTAACCGCCGCTCCGCTGGCCCAGAAGTTGGCAATCGCTTGCAGTAGTTTGCAATGGTTGACAGTTGTTTGGGAAACCTCGCCAACCCCGTTTGGATTTCGTCTCACCCGCCCCTAACAACAATTGCTTCCCCCCGTCCCGCTCATGTCCGCCACGTCCCGCCGCGCCTTCATCCACCACGGATCCCTCTGTCTCGCGGGCCTCGGTTTCTCTCAGTCCCCTGCCCGTGCGCTGGCCGCTGAAGAAGGCGCAAAGCCGCTTCTCCGCATCGGCCTCATGACAGACCTCCACTATGCGGACAAGGCCCCCACCAAGACCCGCTTTTACCGCGAGGCCCTCGGCAAACTCGACGAGGCGGTGGACTTTATGAACCGGGAAAAACCCGCCGCTGTGGTGGAACTCGGCGATTTCATTGACCAGGCCCCCACGGTCGAACAGGAACTGGAATGGCTCAAAACCATGGAGCAGCGATACGCACGCCTGCACATGCCC
Organism: Prosthecobacter sp.; assembly: GCA_036405615.1. GTDB lineage: Bacteria > Verrucomicrobiota > Verrucomicrobiia > Verrucomicrobiales > Verrucomicrobiaceae > Prosthecobacter. The sequence goes on from DASWXG010000256.1 coordinate 1,521, forward strand.
CGCCACTATGTCTTCGGCAACCACTGCGTCGCCACCCTCACGAAGGCCGAGTTTTCCGCCCACACCGGAGCCCCCCTTTCCGGCTACAGTTCCTTTGAGCAAAACGGCGTCCGTTTTATCCTTCTCGACGCCTGCTACCGCGAAGACGGCACCGCCTACGGCCGCAACAATGCCCACTGGCAGGATACCCACATCCCCGCTCAGGAAATCTCCTGGCTGCGGGATGAACTCGCCCGCGCCACCGGCCCCGTCATCATCCTCGCCCACCAGCGTCTGGATCACGACACGCCCCATGCCGTCAAAAACGCCGCCGAAGTCCGTGAGGTCTTGGAAAAGTCCAAAAAGGTCCTCGCCGTCTTCCAGGGGCATTCCCACAAGAACGACCTGCAAACCATCGCAGGCATCCCCTACGTCACCCTCGTGGCCATGATCGAAGGCACCGGCATGGAAAGCAGCGGCTATACGTTGCTGGACATCCACGCCGACACTTCCCTGCGCCTTCACGGCTTCCGCCGCCAGACCAGCCGCACTCTCCCCGCAGGCAAAGCCTCCTGATATCCAACCACGCCGCCCTGCGGCAGCGCCTTCGTCTTCCATGCTCCAGGTCCTCTCTCGCGCATCCTTCCTCGGCCTTGCTCTTACCGCCGCCTTCACCGCCACGGCCGAAGAACCCGCACCTGCCGGGGACAAAGCCAGAGCCACCGAAACCGAAAACGCCCCATCCATCGTCAGCACCGGACTTTGGAAGCATCAAGAGTTAGGCCGGTTCAAGGCTGCCGAGGCCAAACAGGCCGTCATCGCCGGAGACCGCTACCTCTACGTCCTGAGCAACACCGCCATCGGCAAATACCGCAAAGACACGCATGAGCGCGTGGCGGAGTGGAAACAGCCCAAAGGCGGTCCGCTCATCCACCTCAATGCCGGCATCTATCACGAAGGCAAGCTGTGGTGCGCCCACTCCAACTTTCCCGGCATCCCCATGACCAGTTCCATCGAGGTCTTCGATGCCGAAACCCTTGCCCACACCGGCACCCACAGCCTCGGCATCGCCCCCGGCTCCCTCACCTGGATCACCCGCCACCAGGGCCGCTGGTACGCCTGCTTTGCCCACTACAGCAAAGACAAACCCCGCACCGGCCGTGACCCGTCCTGGACAGAGCTCGTCTGTTTTGACGACGAATGGCGGCGCACGGCCGGCTGGGTCTTCCCGCCCGGCATTGTGGAGATCTTCGGCGGTTCCAGCAGCTCCGGCGGCAGCATTTCCCCCACAGGCGACATCTTCATCACCGGTCACGACGCGCCCCAGCTCTTCGTCCTTCGCTTCCCCGAGGCCGGTTCCGTCCTCACCTGGGAGGACACCTTCCCAATCGCCGCCGAAGGTCAGGCCTTCTCCTGGGACCCCGCCGACCCCGCCCTCCTTTACAGCATCCTCAGGCGCACCCAGGAAGTCATCATCTCCCGCGTCGAAAAACAGGCCGGAAGCCCTCGATAACTTCCGCAGCTCCTGGCGTTTGCGATGGTTGACGGTTGGTGGCCATGGCTGGCAGTGGCTCCCTTGCATCTTCCTACGTCCGCCACGATCGCGCCAAAGAAAGAAGCCCAGAACCCCAACGGGGTTCCGGATCATAGCGAAGGGTTGCCGCGCAGCGGCTACCCTGGAATACAAGGACACACCCCGCCTCACCCAAGGCCGAACCCCCATGGGGTTCCGGGCCGGCCTGACACCTAACAATCTTTGCTCTATCCGGCACCCATGCGTACCGCACCCAACCACCTCAGGACCTACTTCTTGCTATCAATATACTCCTGCACCTGCACCGGCACGTCACTGCAAATGGCGTCCACCCCGAGACCCAGGCCGAGGAAATAATCCTTCAGGTTATGCCCAGGCCAGCCGGTGACAATGAACCCCTGCTTTTGCGCCTCCTTCACCGCCAGACGGGTCGTGCCTTCCATCTTTGCCGCGATCCTTTTGGAGCCAACCGCTTTCGCGGCTTCCATCAGTTCCGGAGTCAGCGGGCCGCCTTTGATCAGCATGATGTCAGCCTTCGCATCAATCTTCTTGATCTCCTTCAAAGGCCGCGGGTCAAAAGATGTGAAAATGTAAGTGGAGCCCTGCGGGACAAACGCGGTCACCTTCTCATGCAACTTGGCCGCATACGCCGCGATCCGGCCGTCCGGATACAGCCCCTTATTGCTGGTCTTCATCTCGAATTCCACATACATGCCCGGCTTGTCCTTCAGAAAGGCCAACAGTGTATCCAGAAACAGCAAAGGCTCCTTCTGCTTTTTGGAGAGGATCTTCCGGGCCTCCACCGCAGTCAGATGCTCCACCGGGCCGTTGCCTTCATGCGTACGGTCCAAGGAGTCGTCATGCAGCACCACCAGGTCACCATCCTGCGTCATGCGTACATCCAGTTCAAAGCCCCGGATGCCTTTCTCATACGTGCTTTTGAAGGCAAACAGGGTGTTCTCTTCGAATTCATGCGCCCCGCCCCGGTGGGCAAAATGAAACGGCTTCTTTTCCTCAGCCTGTAAACTGGCAGAGGCGGCGCACGCCAAAAGAGCAGAAGCCAGAAGGAACAAAGAGCAGGTTTTGGATTTCTTCATGAATAGCGGGGGGAGAAACATTTTTCTACGAGGAGAAACACATACGCCCCAATCCAGCCCTTGCCTTGCAACGATTTCGTCAGGCAAAACCTCTGCCGTCTGCTCAAAGCCCACGGCTCGGTCATTTGCAGAAACTGCGCAGTTACCCATCCATCCCATCGCTCCTCTTTGTCCCATCACCGGACACCTCGCCTCACCCAGGGTGAACTCCAACGGGGTTCCGGATCGGCCTCGCGCCCGCGCAAAGGCCGCCTCACCTCGCCACCGCCCAGAAGTTTGCGGTGGTTGACCATCGTTTGCTATGGTTTGGAAACCGTCCAAACCCGTCCTTCGCAACCGCATCACCTAACGAATATTAATTCAAAGACCAACCTTCCTCCGAACCCCAACGGGGTTAGGCGTTGCGAATTGGTTCATGATATTGAGCAAGGAACTCAGCGAATGTCCCTTCAGGATACAAATCAAGGTCAATGTCGCCGATCGCCACGACGATCCAAGTCTGTGACGGTACAAAAGCGAACCCCTTGCTCAATCACCTTACCTTCCCGCAGGCAGGGCCCGGCGCACCTCTTCCAGAAAACCGCCCGCTGCCGAGCGTGCCCGGGACAATGGCGACTGTGACGCACCTGACGATGACGAAGAAGATGATGATGCCGGTGAGGCCCCGGACCGCTTCGTGCCACTGCCACCTGCCCCCGTGCGGCTGCCCGTAGATTTCTTCCGCGTGGATGATGTCTCCCCAGACTTCGGCTTCGGCTTGCTGCCAGACACCTGCGACGGCTTCGACTCAGGCACAGGCTTCGGCGTCGACTCAGCCGCTGGTGAAGAAGCCGGGACTGCGTCCGCTCCTGCCTTCACCTGGCCACCCGGCTTTATCGCGGACGATGACGATGACGTGGATGGTGGCGCATCATCCGCCCCATCTGTTTCACCGCCCTTGCCTTCCGCCTTATTCTTCACGGCCTTGGCCCCTCCGTCAGTCACTTGGTTGGCCGCACCCGCCTTGCTCTTGCTGCGGTCCAGGCCGTCTCCCCCAGCCTTTCGTTGGCCCGAAGATGAAGATTCATCTTCCCCCGCGGCAGATTCAGACCCAGGCGCAGATGCGGCCTCCGCATCCGTTTCCGCCTTCGCCACCTCCACGGGTGCCGGTGTGACCTCGATCTTGCCCACGCCCGGGATCAGTCCATAGCCATACAGGGCCGCAGAACCGCCGGAGCGCGGCAGGGTGAAATCAAACACGCTCACGCCCGTGCGCCGCTGCCCCTGGTAAGAGCGGCCGTCGCTCGCGCCAAAGACCACAGGTTTGCCGCCCTTTTTCAGTTTGCCCAGATACAGCATCACATGCGTCACCGGGATCTTGCGCGGTGCCGTGGCATAGGTGCCCGACCAGAAAATGAGATTCCCCGGCTGCAGGGCCGATAGTTCCGCATGGTCCAGCGAATCTGCCTTCTGGATGCGATGCAGCAGCGTTCTGTCCTGCACCCAGCCGCACATGCCGTCTGAAGAACGCGGCACATCTTTAAAGCCAAAATCATGCAGCAGGAAATAGATGGTTCCAGAGCAGTCCATGCCGCCCCGCTTCGGGTCCGCCGAACCAAAAGTGTAGGTCAGGTTCAGCTTCGTCAGCCCCAGTGCCTTGCGGATCAGCGCCTGGATCTGCGGCGCATAGCTGTCAAAGCCATCGATCTCCTCCGGCTCCACACTGCTCACCGCCGCCAGGCGCGGGCTGCCGCTCTCCGGTCCTTCGGCCACATCTTCCACCGCTTCCAACGGCGCATTTTTTTTATCCGAAGCCTTTCCTTCCTCGCCCGCCTTGTCCTTGCCTGCCCCCTGCGGGTTGGAAGATGAAGACGAGGAAGCAGACGATGACGACCCGCTCTTGCTGCCGGTCGAGCCACCGCTTTTTGACTTTGCGCTGCCTGAGCCAGACTTGCCTGTAGCGGCACTGGAACTGGCAGAGGATTTCGACTTGCTGGTCGTGCCGCTCTTTTTCTTGGGCACAGATTCAGCCAGGGCCAGGCCGGAGCCTGCCAGGGCCAGAAGAAGGATCGGGATGAGAGTTTTCATACACTGTCATTGGAAGAATCGGATTCCCCCTCTGTTCAGTGCGTGCGCCATTTTGGCCATTTTGCATGACCTCCCCCGGTTCCAGGCATCTGCATCCGGCAAAACGCACGTGTTTCAGCCGCCTCTTTTACCATGCCAACACCTCACGGCACAGGCGGGCTTTTGGCCCCCACGCACCACAGCATTTTCTCTGTGCGCACATACACACGCCCGTCGCCGATCGCCGGAGTGGCATTGATAGGGCTGTCCAGCTTGTTGGCGGAAAGTTGCTCAAACTTCTCCCCGGCCTTGATCACCATCAGGTCGCCCTGCAGGCTGCCGCAGTAGATCTTGCCATCACCCGCCACCGGGCTGCTGAAAAATTTGCTGCTTCCCTTGCTGCCGTTCACGCGCTCCTCATACACCAGTTCGCCCGTCTTGAACTTCACCGTCTTCAGGATGCCACCATCGCCGAGGAGATACATATAGTCCCCCATCACGAGAGGGGAAGGCACATAGGGCAGCCCCTTGCTGAAGGTGAACTCCACCGGCTTCGGCTGTGCCCCGGTCACATCAATGGCGGCAAACTCCTTTACCCCGCCGCCCGTGCCGAAGGTGCAAAAATACACCCCGTCATGCAGCACGCCAGAGCCCAGGCTGCGCTGGTTGAAACCGGGATTGTACTGCCAGTTCATCTTGCCCGTGGCCGGGTCGATGCCCATCACCCCGCTGGCGTTGTTGGTGCAAAGGATCTCCTTTTTGCCGTCCGCCTTCACATTCACCACCGGGGTGGAGTAGGTGTTCAGGCAGTTCGGGATGTCCAGTTTCCACAGCTGCTTGCCGGTGGCTGCGTCCAGCCCCACGATGCAGCTTTTCCATGCCTGCTGCACCGGATCTTCGGTATAAACCTTGCCGTCCCGCTGCCAGTCAAACTCGCTGCGCACGATCATCACGCCGTCCACCACGATGGGTGACACGCCCGTGCCGTGCTCATGGATGTAGTCGGCCACATGCTCGTTCTTCCACAGCAGCTTCCCCGTGTGGTCCAGAGCCAGGGCCTGGATAGTGTTGCCCGTTCCCCAGTTTACATACACGCGGTCATTGTCTGCAAACACCGAGCTGCTGGCAAAGCTGTTGAAATTGTGCTTCTTATGCTCGGCGAAGTTGTCTTCATACCGCCACAGCTCCTTGCCTGTGCGGGCATCCAGAGCCAGCACCCCGTGCTTGCCGCCCCCGGTTTCCGCCGTCACCAGCACCTGGTCCTTCCACAGCACCGGGGAGGACCACCCCTTGTCCAGTTCCACCTTCCAGACGGTGTTCGCCTCGGTAATCTCGGCCGGCAAGTTGCTGGCCTCGGCCACCCCCGTACCATTGGGGCCGCGAAAACGCGTCCAGTCTGAACCGGCCGTTGCCGAGGTGGCGATCAGAAAAAACAGGGGGAGAGCAGCAGAAAGTTTCATGCAGGGTGGAGGCAGACAAAATGCCAGCCCGTGTATCGTTGGCCAGCCTGAAAATCTTTCGCCTCAAGCCAGAGAGCCGAAAAATCTAAAAAAACGTTTCTGGCGGGAAAAGGCTGGTCCGGCCTTCCGGCTTCGAATCTGCTATTGACCGTCCTCATCCACCCAGTTAGTCTGAATTTGCAGTTGAGCCAGAGCGCGGTGCTCGGAGGCCAGCTTCCCCCACCTGATTTGCGAATGCGCCACGCCAGACCTCTGACCGTGCCAAATGCTATGAATGGACCAGCGATTGCATCGCGGGGAGGTCTCCTTGTGACAACACTTCGTCACGTGCATCTGGATCTTGGAAGATCCGGCTCACTCCGCTGCAGCACCCGAAGGGACTGCTGTGATGACCCGCATTGGTGGTCAGTCACCCGGCCCGGCCTCACTGGAGGTGGCAGCTTAGTGCCCCTCCTCCCCCCAGCCAGGCCCCGGCATTCCCCCACGCGAGGTGCCCCCAACCCACCCACACAAGAACGAACACCCCATGTCAGATACTACGACCCAAGGAAACAACCGCCGCCGCCGCAACAGGGGCGGTCGCAACCGCGGCAGCCAGAGCTCCCGCCCCGGCAGCACCCCGCGTGCAGGCCACCAGGAGCCTAGCGCCCTGCAGAAATTCCTCAGCTTCATCTCCGGCGGCCTGCTGGGCAAGCCGAAGACCCTCCCCCGCCCTGCCGTCAGCCAGCCCCGCACCGGTGCCCAGGCTTCCTCCCGCAGCGGCAGTGACTCCTCCACCCGGAGCAGCGAACGCCCCCCGCGCGACCGCGAACCCCGTGAGCCTCGTGAACCCAAACCCCGCCGCGAGCCAGCCTCCGTGAAC
>DASWXG010000257.1:0-3508 GCA_036405615.1 Prosthecobacter sp.
CATCAAGTGCTCCATGTCTCTTCTGCAAATGGACATCCCTGCGGAAGAGATCGTGGACAAGACGATCCGTCGTCGCTTGATCGAAGCCATTGTGGCCCGCACTCCAACCGGGGCAGGTCGTGGCCAGCGAGAAGCCAAAAAGTCGCGCCCGGTGTCGGCTGATCTTGGGTTCAAAGTCTGCACCCAGGGAGCTGTACCGGAGGTGTGCGAAGCCCTCGGGATTCCGCCCGAGTGGGCGCAGCGTTGCGAGGACAGCATGCACTTCGGGCATGATGGAAATGTTTCCACCTTGCAGGAGCGGCTGGACCGCCTGCGCGCCTTCAATGCGATGCCCAACTTTGAAAACAAGATGCGCCAGCTTGGTTCTTACGGCGGAGGAAACCACTTCGGAGAATGTGAGATTGTGCAGTTGGATTCTGATCCGGCCATGCGTTCGACGGCCGAGGTCTTCGGCCTGAAGGACAACCATGTGGCCTTCCTCAGCCACTGCGGATCGCGCGGCTTTGGGAACATCCTGGCACAGCGTCAGTTCAAGGCTCTGGAAGGTTTCTTCCAGCGCTGGGGGCTGGCCTATCCGGGTGGTGACAAGCAGCTCGTTTACGCGCCGCTCGGGACGCTCGAAGCGGATGCATATCTGGACGACATGGCTCTGGGGGCGAACTTCGCCACGGTGAACCACATGCTGATCAATGCCCTGGTGCTGGAGGCCTTCCAGGAAGTCTTGCCGGGAACCAAGGGGCAGCTGGTGTACTTCATCAGCCATAACATCGCGCGTCAGGAGGTGGTGAACAACCAGCTCTCCTGGGTGCATCGAAAGGGGGCCACCCGTGCTTTTCCCGCCGGTCACCATGCCCTCAAAGACACGCCGTTTGCCAGCACCGGGCACCCGATCCTGCTGCCGGGAAATCCGCGCGACGGATCGGTGGTGATGGTGGCGCAGCCTGGGGCTGAGAAGAGCTGCTACAGCGTGAACCACGGTGCAGGACGTTGCATGGGCCGCAAGGCTGCTGCACGTGCCCTGGACCAGAAGGCGGTGGATGCCGACTTTGAAACCCATGACATTCTGTTCAATGCCCGCCAGTATCCGATCGATGAAGCGCCGAACGCTTACAAGAACTTCAATGAAGTGCTTCGTAGCGTGGAGACTGCCGGCCTGGCGCGCCAGGTCTGCAAACTCAAAGCCCGCTTTGTGATCAAGGACGCTGCCGAAGCGGATGACTGAACCTTGGCATTGGTTTTATGACGGAGCCACATGCGCTTTCCGCTGATCTGAACGGGTCTCCATCCTGGCTCCAGTTGGGGCAGGATGGAGAAACCGAGTCCATGCTGCTGGGCAATGCCCAAGCATTGAAATCGTTGCGGAAGGCCATCGATCAGGCGTTCGAAGAGGGCGAGGGGACGATTGAAGTCGCTGAGTCTGATCTGACCGCTATCCGCTGCATGGATGTCACGCCTGAATGGGTGACGGGAACGTCCGCTTTCTCTCACTGGAACGCCTATGGTTGCCTCGGGGCAATCGTGGGCGTCCTCATGCTGGCGGGTCTGGGGTTCTGGACATTGTTAAGGCCCCTGGTGTCTGCCTTTTGACTGAGGTGAAGTTGGCCTTGGAAGAGGCTGTGGGGAAAGGCAGTCGCCTGAAGCGATCTCGTTAAACATCACTCGTTATACTTTTACATTCATGCTCCAAATCTCCGGCGAATCTGGCGGTGGCCAGCTTCTGCGTTCATCGCTCTCCCTGTCCATGGTGACAGGCCAATCCTTCCGCATCACTAACATCCGTGGCAAACGGCCCAAACCAGGGCTGATGCGCCAGCACCTGACCTGTGTCAAAGCGGCGGCCGAGATCTGCGATGCGGAGGTGGATGGCGCGGAAATCGGCTCGTGCGAGCTGGTCTTTGCTCCCGGTAAAGTGAGATCGGGCGACTATGCCTTCAACATTGGCAGCGGCGGCAGCACCACACTGGTGTTGCAGACAGTGCTGCTACCTCTGCTGATTGCCGGCCCGGACACGGACACCCGGCTGCGGATCGAGGGGGGAACGCACAATCCCATGGCCCCGCCGTTTGAATTCATTGCTGAGTGCTTTTTGCCTGTGTTGCAGGCCATGGGCGTGCGGGCATCGGTAGGTTTGGAGAGGCCTGGATTCATGCAGGCTGGCGGAGGTGTGCTCACGGCAGAAATCACAGCGCTTAAAAAATGGAAAAAGCTCAGGCTGCTCGAAAAGGGCGCTCTTTTGAAGAGTTCGGGCAGGGTGCTCCACGCTCACCTTGCGCGCCGGATCGCAGAGCGGGAGATTGCCACGGCTGCGTCCTTTTTGGAGTGGGCTCCAGAAGCCTTTGAGATTCAGGATGTGACGGACGGCGCTGGCCCGGGAAACGCGTTGCTGCTGAAGGCTGTTTTTGAGAATGTCTCAGAGATCAGCACCGGAATTGCCCAAATGGGCAAATCTGCGGAATCGGTGGCTCTAGGTGCGGCCAAAGGGTTGAAAAGTTATCTCGCGTCTGCCGCGCCGGTGGGGGCGCACCTGGCAGACCAGCTGCTGCTTCCCATGGCCCTGGCGGGTGGCGGCGAATTTGCCACGCTGGCGCTGACCAACCATGTGCGGACTAACATGGCGTTGATCGAACAGTTTCTTCCCGTGCGATTTGCCGTGCAGGAGGGGGAAGGTGGTGTGAAACGGGTGAGTTTGTGAGGCTGCGTCTAGGAGGTTTCCCAGGAAGCATGCGGCAGTTCTTGACCCTGGGGCTGCTGCCTGTACGTTGGGCGTTTCCTCCCAAGAATGCCAGAAGCCCCCACTTTGCCCCAGCTCGAGCAACGCGTGCTCGACCTCGTCCGTGACGAAGTTCTCCAGACCCCTCCCGGCTTTGGCACGGGTTCAGACCTGTTTGAGGCAGGGCTGGACTCCATGGCCATCATGCAGCTTCTGCTGCTGTTGGAGGAACATTATGGGGTGGCGATCCCGGTCGGCAGTGTTTCACGTGCCAATTTCAAGAGTGCCAAAACCATTGCCGCCCTTCTGGTGCAGCAGGGTTTTGCCGTGGCAGAAGGCGGAGTGGAGCCGGATGCAGAAGCTCCCGATACCGCCGCCACCCCGGAACCGGCCAGCCTGCCGCCCGCACCTCCCCCGGCACCGCCTGTGCCCGAGGCCAAAATGGACCGGCTGCCGCTGCGCGACTGTGATTTCTTCACCCATGCCTTTGACGAAATGCTGCGGCACGCAGGGCAGGGCGGCCACATCGCCCGCTCGTTCATCGAGCTGGACCGTGCACCTGATGTGGTGGCGCTGAAGAGTCTGCTGACACGTCTCCAGGACCAGTTTGCCTTTCCCATCTTGACCGCCCAGCTGAAGAAGAAAGGTTTCTTCTCCCTGCATGAATGGGTGCCGGCCTCTCATCCGCGTCCGCTGGAACTGAACCTGTGGTCCGATGAAAAATCCCCCGGCCATCTCCAGACTCATGGGGCTGCGAAGTTCGCGGATCTGCAGACAAAGCTGGACGACATCATCAAC
>DASWXG010000258.1:0-3802 GCA_036405615.1 Prosthecobacter sp.
ATATTTTAAAAACTTTTGGATTGTCTAAGTTGGAGAGGAACTGGGGGCTTAAAATAAATTGCACAGGAGGTCAGAAAAAGGCATCTCGCGGGACCTTTCCCCGTGGAAAGTCTCCTTCGGTGGTTGGGAAAAAGATCTTCAAACCGATTCGGTCTTTTGTCCTGCACACTTCATGAGCGGTGACAAAACGACTTTTTGGAGGCGCTGTCAGGCTTTTGTCCCAAGGTGGCCGGAATGACTCCCGCCGAAGCTTATCTCGACTGTTCTGCCGCCCTCCTGGACCGTGTCCGCGCCCAGCTTCCTGCCATCCGGGAGACAGCGGACCTCTTCGCCCAGACTATTCTCGCGGGGCAGATGGTGCATGTGTTCGGGTCCGGTCACAGCCGCATTTTGGTGGAGGAGATGTGGCCGCGTTACGGCTCGTTTCCGGGCTTCAATCCCATTGTCGAACTGAGCCTGACGTTTCACAATCTGGTGGTCGGGGCCAATGGTCAGCGGCAGGCCATGTTTCTGGAAAATGTCAGCGGACTGGCGGCGCGCATTTTGAGGAATTTTGATCTCAAGGCTGGCGACAGCGCCCTGGTGGTTTCCTCCAGCGGTTGCAATGTGGTGCCGGTGGAGATGGCGGAGGAGTTCCAGAGACGCGGTGTGAAAGTGGTGGCAATGATTTCCAAAAATCATGCCGAGGCAAGCACCAGCCGCCACCCGGGCGGCAAGAAACTCCAGGACTTTGCGGACATTGTTTTAGACACGGGGGCACCGGTGGGAGATGCCATGGTGAAGATCGAGGGCCTGGAGACACCGGTGGCTCCTGGCAGCACAGTGGGCGGCTGCCTCATCGTGAATGCCGTGAAGGCGGAGGTGGCGCTGAGGCTGACCCAGGCTGGCCAGCCGCCGAAAGTGCTCACGGCCGGTGCCGTGGTGGGGACGGCGAAAGCGACGGAGCTTTTTGAGGCCGCCTATGATGAACACGCGCGCCGCATCGCGCCTTACTACCAGGGGCTGGGGCTGCCGCTCGTTTGAGATGTGCGGTACGGGTCACGTCTCCGGCGGTGCGGCGGAGCCGGCTGCGGTTTGGGTTTGACCTCCCTGTGTACCAGCTACCACCAAAATGGCGGCCAGGGCCAGGGCTGAGGCCACGCCGTAGAGCGCGGCCTGGAGATCATACTTTTGCTTCAGCCACGCGATCATCTCCGGGCTGAGGTAGCCCGCGAGGTTGCCCACGGAGTTGATCCACGCAATGCCTGCCGCCGCTGCGGTGCCGGAGAGGATGGCTGTGGGCAGCGCCCAAAAACAGGAGATGGTGCACATGACCCCGGTGATGGCCACGGACAGCAGGGCCAGCACCAGCCAGGGGGAAAGCCCCGGGATGCCGCTGAGAGCAAAGGCCATGGCAGCGGTGAGGGCGGAAATGCCGATGTGCCAGCGGCGCTCGCCTGTGCGGTCGCTGTGCCTGCCCACCAGCACCATGCCGACGGCGGCAATACCCCAGGGAATGGCCGAATACAGGCCGATCATGAGTTCATCTTTCGTGAGCTTGTCCTTGATGATCTGCGGCAGCCAGAAGGTTGCCCCATACAGGCCGACGATGGCGGAAAAGTAGATGGCGCAGCACAGCCACACGCGGCCGGATTTGAAGGCATCCAGCACCCGGTGGGAGCGGTGTCCCTCCGCTGCCTTGGCCTGTTCATCCTTGGCCAGGTTGTTCTCCAGGACATCCCTTTCCTCCTGGCTCAGCCAGCGTGCGCGGGCGGGCCTGTCTGCCAGCAGGAAGGGCACCGCTGCCCCCAGGAGGACGGTGGGAATGGCCTCCAGGATGAACAGCCACTGCCAGGCGGCCAGGCCGTGCCAGCCTTCCGAAACCTTCAGAAGCCAGCCGGACAGCGGGCTGCCCACCACACCTGCGACGGCGATGGCGGTCATGAACAGCGCCACCATGCGGGCGCGAAGCCGCCGGGGGTACCAGTAGGTCAGGAAAAGGATGATGCCCGGAAAGAACCCGGCCTCGGCAACGCCTAACAAAAAGCGCAGTGTGTAAAAGGTCTCCTTGCTGCTGCTCAGGGCCATGGCCCCGGACATGAAACCCCAGCCGATCATGATGCGGGCAATCCAGATGCGTGCGCCCACCCGGTGCAGGATGATGTTTCCAGGAACTTCAAAAAAGAAGTACCCCAGGAAGAAAATGCCCGCCCCGGTGGCATAGATGGCCTCCGTGAACCAAGGCTCCGCCTGCATGGAGAGCTTGGCAAAGCTCACGTTCACACGGTCAATGTAGGCCAGGATGTAGCAGCAGAAGAGCAGGGGGATGAGCCTCCAGGTGACTTTCCGGTAAACGGCATCTTCGTCCGGGCGGGTGCGGTCAGGTGGGGTGGATGCAGGCATGCGTGGTGACTTGCACATAGCGGTGCCCGGCGGCCTTTTCCTTCACCTGTACCTGGAAAAAACAGGCACTTTGTTCTGGTCTGTCCAAAACGCGGGAGCAAAAAGAGGCAGCGTCAGGTCAAGCTTTGGCATCCCTTTGGGCTTTGCCGGGCGGGCCGGGTGTGATTAATGGCAGCCAACCAATCTTTATGAACGCGACTTCCCCGGCAGCGGCCGGACCCAATCCTGTTTCACGCACTGCCTGGCTGATCGTGGGCCTGCTCTTTCCCGTGGCGCTGCTGAACTACCTGGACCGCCAGATGATCGCCTCCATGAAGGTTTCGGTGATGGGGGAGCTGAAGGACATCGGCACTGAGGAAAACTGGGGGCACATGCTGGCCTCGTTCAAGTGGGTCTATGCCATTTTTAGCCCCATCGGCGGTTACATTGCCGACCGCTTCAGCCGCAAGTACACCATCTGCGGAAGCCTGTTTGTGTGGTCACTCATCACCTATCTGACGGGGCATGTGCAGAACTACGACCAGCTTTTCTGGGCCCGCACAGCCATGGGCATCAGCGAGGCCTTTTACATCCCGGCGGCGCTGGCCTTGATCGCAGACTTCCACATTGGCAACACCCGTTCCCGTGCGGTGGGCATCCACCAGATGGGCATCTACTGCGGGGTCATGGTGGGAGGTTTTGCCGGGTATGCGGCGGACTGGCCCGGGTTTGGCTGGCGGGGGGCTTTTGACATCACCGGTCTGGCAGGGATCTTGTACGCCATCCCGTTGCTGTTCCTGCTGAAGGATGCGCCTCCGCGTTTGGTGAACGGTTTGGAAAAACCGGCGGCAAAGCCGTCTGTCTTCACGGCGCTGAGCGAGCTGCTGGGCAATTTTTCCTTCATCCTTCTGGTGCTCTATTTCACCCTTCCGGCCCTGGCCGGCTGGGTGGTGCGGGACTGGATGCCGGCCATCCTGCAGAAGGAGTTTAACATCAGCCAGGGCAAGGCCGGCGTGTCGGCGGCGCTTTACTGGCAGGGGGCTGCCCTGGTGGCTGCTGTCTTTGGCGGCTGGCTGGCTGACCGCTGGATGCAGCGCACGCAGCGCGGACGCATCTACGTGAGCGCCATCGGCATGTTTTGCATCATCCCGGCTCTGTTTGGCGTGGGCAATGCACCGTCCATGCATTCCTTTACCCTGGCCATTTTTTCCCTGGTTCTCTTCGGCATTGGCTGGGGCTTCTTTGATTGCAACAACATGCCCATTCTCTCGCAGATCACCCGGCCGGAACTACGGGCCACCGGCTACGGGCTGATGAACTTTGTCAGCATGATGTGCGGCGGCGTTGCCGACTGGGGTTTTGGCTACATGACGGACCGGCATGTGCCGCTGAATGTCATCTTCGGCGTCTTTGCCGGGGTCTGCGTGGTCTCGGCCCTGCT
>DASWXG010000259.1:0-2711 GCA_036405615.1 Prosthecobacter sp.
ATGCCGTAGGCGTTGTGATAGTCGCGGTTGTTGACGTCAATGCGCAGAACCTTGCCGACCAGCACAGCGTTCAGCTGGGCCATGCGCTGCTCGTCGTTGCGCTTCGAGGTATCACCAACGCCGATGTAAAGATAGCCGTCCGGACCGAAGACGATGTTGCCACCATGATGGTTCCAGTTGATCAGCGGGATCTCCAGCAGCACACGCTCGGTCTTCTCGTCCGCCTTGTCCGGGTCTGCCTGGCTGACCTTCATCTCGCTGATGACCAGACGCTTTGGCTTCTGCAGGGTGTAGCAAAGATAGAACTGGCCGTTTTCCTTGAACTTGGGGTGGAAGGCCAGACCGTTCAGACCTTCTTCAAACTTGCCGTTGTCGGCTTCCAGAGCGCGGCTGCTCAGGTCCAAAAAGGTTTTGGCTTCAGCCGCCTGCTCATCTTTGGGAAGGATCAGAATCTGGCCGCGCTGAAGGGCGAGGAATTCGCGCTGGCTGCCATCAGGCGCGACAATAAGAGCCACGGGAAACTTCGTTTCCAGCTTTTCATAGATGCGGGTGAGCTTGACGGCGTCTTCGGCAAGAAGGCTGCTGGCAAGCAGCAAACCGGTGGAAAGCAGGGAGGCGAGTTTCATGGAGTGGGCAGCTTGGGTGAAATGTCGGACTTTGGGAAGGGACAAAACGCACGTCAGCCGCTACTTTTGCGCAGCTTCCGGCAACCAGTGCTTTTCAGCCAGCAGGCGGGACAGAGCCTGGGCGATGAGACGGTGGCCGTCAGGCCGCACATGGCTGGAATCCGAATAGAGGCTGGTGACCTGTTCGGGTGTGAAGACCGATTTCATGGGCAGGCGCGCCACGCGGTCGTTCAGCAGGCGGGCTGTCCAGGAGTCCAGAGCGCTGTCATCCAGGAACCAGGAGCCGTCAGCGGCCTTTCTGCGGGTGGCCTGGGTCACCAGCAACACGTGGATGCCCGCGGCCTCCAGCCGGTGCACCCCTTCCCCGGTGATCTTCTCCACCTGCGCCTGCCACGCAGCCTGGGTGGCCGAGTCAGCGGAAGCACGCAATTCCGCATCGGCATCCAGCCCGCCGGTCTGGTGGCGCACGGCGAGCGGCAACCACTGCCAGTAGAGTTTTTCGGTCTTCATCTCGTAGAACTGGCGCAGCACCAGAGAGTGCATGAGCCAGTTCTTGGGGTGAGGGCTGTTGAAATCGCTGCGCCGCCGCCACTCCCGTTCATCCTCGTACTCATTCGTCGCGCCGACATGGAGGATGATCACATCCGGCTGGTATTTCATGGCCTGCTGAAGCACCAGATCCTTGCGCCGGGCTCCGAAGCCAGGCAGGGCCAGGTTGATCCCTTCTGCAGTCACCCCCTGGGCACGCAGCTCTTTTTCCAGCTGGCCTGCATAGGACTCAGCCACGCTCTTTCCACGGGCCACCGAATCCCCGATGACCATGAACCGCCAGGTCCCTGCGGGACGCTGTTTGGCGAATGTCTGAGGGAAAAACCGCCGGCCTCCAGACCGTTGCAGTTCCACCTTTCCATCCCCCGTTTCGTAAAAACCCGCAGTCGGGTGATAACCATAGTCAAACCGGCCCTCCATGGTCCGGACGAAACAGAACCGGGTGACCAGTTCCGCTCCTGCCAGGATGGCAGCGAAGAGAAGGAAGCTTCGGGTGAAAATGCGCATCGGGAGAAGATGTCAGAACTGGAAATAGATGAACTCCTGCTCGGTTGACACCGAACTCACAAAAGCCACAAACAGCAGGAAGAAAACGGCCCCTCTCGCCCACCAGGGCAGATGAGTGAGTTCCGCTTCGTCGCGAGGCTTTGCCGTCATCATCTGCAGCAGCAGCAGGGGCACGATGTGCAAGACCAGCCAGAGAGCGGGCTTGCTCCAGCTTTCAGCCACAGGCGTCCAGACGGTCAAAGCCTGAAGCCAGATTCCCAGCTGGGCCATGGTTTGAGCGCGGAAAATGGCCCAACCGAACAGGGTGAAAACAAACATCAGGGCCACGGCAGCCACGCGTTTTCCACCGCCCGTCGCTTTCTCCAAAGCGCCAAGGCCGGGGACGATCCGGTAGGCCGTCTGCATGGCGGCATGATACGCTCCCCAGAGCACAAAAGTCCAGCTGGCACCATGCCACAGACCGGCCAGCAGCATGGTGATCCAAAGGTTTACAACGGTTCTGAAGAGACCTGAGCGATTCCCGCCGAGCGGGATGTAAACGTAGTCGCGAAACCAGCTGGAAAGCGTGATGTGCCAGCGCTGCCAGAAATCCGACGGGCCTGTGGCCAGGTACGGAAACCGGAAATTCATGCTGAGGTTGATACCAAGCAGACGCGCGGAACCACGGGCGAGATCGGTATAGCCGGAGAAGTCGCCGTAGATTTGGAAGGCAAAGGCGATGATGCCCAGCAAAGCCCAGGGTGCATTCAACGAAGCGCCCGGGTTGAAAACATAGTTGGCCACAATGGCGCAGTTATCCGCCACAAAGATCTTCTTGAAGGCCCCAATGAGCAGCAGACGAAGTCCCGCGTGCAGATGCTCCCACTCCCACACCGCAGCGTGGGTGAACTGGGGAACGAACTTGGCGGGGCGCTCGATGGGGCCTGCCACCAGCTGGGGAAAAAAGGCCAGGTAGGCGGAGAAGGTCAGCAGGTCAGGCACAGGCTGTACCTTGTGTTTGTACACATCCACCGCGTAGGCCACCGACTG
>DASWXG010000260.1:0-6983 GCA_036405615.1 Prosthecobacter sp.
AAACTCCTGTGGAGGCATTGATGGAAAGCTTGGTGCCATTGACAGCCCCCACTGTCAGCTTGCTGGGCGCAACAATCGTCAAAGGCACATTGAAGGGAACGGCCAGCTCCGAAAGGACCAGATGTGGGCTGCTGCCCCCGCCTACCTCAAAGAAGTTGTATACATGGCTGGCAGGCTGATACCGGCCACCAATGACGTTCACCGGATGTGGCTCGAAGCCGTCTTTGTACAAACGGTCTTTGGATGTTTGGGGCTGGGGAGCCTTGAACCAGTCAAACGCAGGCACCTGCACACTCGCCAGATCCCCGGTGACACCGTCAATGAAACTCACCCCCTGCAGGCTGCCGGTATTCTTGTACAGCATGGCATGGAGAATGACTTCGCGGTCAGGTCCCAGAATGGTGGAAAAGGTGAAGGCCGAGCCATCTCCGGCTTTGCCAGCCCACTTCGCCGTGCCGTTTTTGGCAATGGACAATGTGGCGTAGCCATCGCCCAGCGGATAATCTGGTGTGGCAGGCAAAACCAGAGTGATCCCTGCGGTGTAGTTTCCAGTCAGGCCGACGCCCACTGGTGAGGCAGTTGTCCACGTATTGCGTCGTGCATTGAACTCCGCCTCCTCTCCGTCTTTGCGAATCTCCCCGCTGAGGCGGTCTGCCCCAGTTTCGAGGGTTAGGGTCACCGTCAGGTTACCCAGAGCCGCCGGACGCTTCACCAGAAGCGTGGCGGTCGTGTCATCCCCCGCCGAGGTATCCAGAACACCAGTAACAGGATATTTTTTGCCAGCCAGCGTCGCGGAACCGCTGACGGTCCCCGTGGCGGTCGTGGTGATCTGGATCACACCGCCCATGTCATCATTGATGATGTCGTTGCGCTCCACCAGGCCATGGAAGGTGCCCACTTCGGTGAAAGGGTTCACGGTCCATGTCACCTGCACAGGCGCGCTGGTCCCGGCGGAATTCTTGGCAGTCAAGGTGATCAGATAAGCTTTGGCGGCAGTCGGTTTGCCGGAAAAAATACCCGTCACAGGGTCCAGTTTTACACCGGGAGGGAGTCCCTTGGCCGCGAAAGTGGCGGGCACACCACCTACTGTGGTCAGAGGAGACACGTTCACAGTTTCACTCACCAGCATCGCGTCCGGAGTCGCTACGGCAGACAGGACAGGCTTGGTCAGCACCGTGACTTCAGCCTCCGTTGTTGGGCCGCTGAAAGCCGCAGAGCCGGCTGTCATGGTGACCACACAAGTGTAGGTGCCGGCTGCGACAGCGCCGATGCCCGTGACCTTCAGCACCTTTGCCGTCGCAGTGGAATTGCCTGAAACGTCCTGGCCCTCATGTTTCCACTGGTAGGCAAGAGTGTGCCCGGGAGGAGCTGTGGCGGTGCAGGTCAGCGTCAGCACGGCCCCTTCGTTGACCATGACACTGGCCGGAAGAGGGGCGACCACACCCACCTGGATGACTGGCGACGTGGCAGCCGGAGGATGTGCGTTTGAGACCACCACCGTGTAAGAGCCAGCATCAGACGCCTTGGCGGCCGCAATGACATAGCTGGGCAGCTTGGCGGCATTGCCCGCGATGTTGCCGTTGTTTTTGCGCCACTGGTAGGTCTTGGGGTCCGCCCCGGTAACAACAGGCGAAAGCGTTGTCCCCTGCCCTGCAATGACAACACGGGAGGCGGGCTGGCCGTTCGGCGGAAAGAGCGGGTTTGAGCCGATCTCTGCGGTCCCCGTCAGCGCAAGGTCAAAAGTCCCTTCGTCACTGTCATTGCTGGTCAGGCGCAAAGTACCGGCGCGCACGCCGGTGGCCGACGGAGTAAATACAACGGTGACGGCCGTGCTGCCGCCTGCAGCCACGGAGGCCGCCGGGCTGGCAGTGATGCTGTACTCAGGAGCGCCCCCTGTCAGTTCCGCAGCAAGGGTCAACGGATCCGTTCCGGTGTTGCGGATGGTGAAGGTACGGCTGCTGCTGGAACCTACACTGACGGCGCCAAAATTCACCGATGCTCCGTTCGTCAGACTGCCGCCGCCGGCCTCTTCAACATCCAGTTCTGCAACCGTAGCCGGAGCGCCGCTGCCATTGAGGGTGACATCGAAGGTTCCTTCGTCCGCATCATTTGTCGTTAGGCGCATCGTGGCAATCACCGGCACGACGGAAAAAGGCGTGAGTCTGACTTCAAACGTGGCACTGGCTCCGGCTGCAATGGTGCCCGGAGGCGGTGTGAAAATCTGGTATTGCGGCTGGCCCTGGATCGCAGCGGTGACGTTCAAGGGCGCATTGCCGGTATTCCGGATGGTGAAAGTGCGAATGAGACTGCCACCTTGAGCCACCGTGCCAAAGGCGACGGAACCGCCGCTGTTCACATTCGTTCCGGCCGGGTACTCCAGCACCATCTCGGGGGCACCCGTGCCCAGGCCAGTCAGCGCGATCTGGTAGCCCGGCTGGTCTGGATCATTGCTGGCAATCGTCAGCAAGGCACTGCGGACACCTGAGGCGGAAGGGGTGAAGCCCAGGACAAGGCTGGAGCTGCCCTGGCTGGCGACGCTGGCTGCTGAGGGCGTCACGATGCTGAAGTCGCCTGCGTGCGGACCGGAGAGAGCGGCACTGACGCCGGAGAGTGTACCCAGGCCGATGTTCTTGATCAAGAAGCTGATGTTGGCAGCTGCGGAGCCTGCAACAGAGCCGCCGAAGTCCACGGTGCTGCTGCCATTGGCGGAGAGCACCGTGCCCACCGGCTGCTCCACACGGATGTCTGGGTCAACCACACCGGTGCCGTTCAACAGCACCTCAAACGACGCCTCGTCGGTGTCATTGCTGGTGAGGGTCAGCACAGCATTGTGAGTCCCCTCGGCATCCGGCGTGTAGGTCACATAGACATACGCACTGGGGGAGGCGAGCGGGGACGAGGTGCCCATGGCCGGGAGAGATGTGACAGCCAGCGGCGAGATGGTGAAATGACCGCTGCCGGTGCCATTCAAAGAAGCTGTCAGCCCGGTCAGGCCGCTCTGCCCGATGTTACGGATAACCACCGCCTGCTTGACCTGCCGTCCTACGGGATGGCTGCCGAGATTGACCGCCGAGACATTGTCTTGTAGCGGGATGCCCAGCGGCGACTCCACGATGATCTCTTTTTCGGCTTCAGCATTAATCTGACGGGTGATGAAGGAGACTACGGGGCTGTAAACCGGCCCGTTGGGGCCGTTTGCACGGCTGCGGAAATAATAAATGGTCTGACCAGACAGGGACAGGTTGGCGCTCAATGCCGCCGGGCTGGTCAAGGCCGGTGTCGCCTGCCCCAGAGCCGTGCTGGTGCCCCATTCAAACTGATACGTGCCGCTGCCGCCGTTCAATGCGACTCCACCGTTCAGTTGAACGATCGTCGGATAGGGCGCATCCGTCGGGGCACCAGCGCTGACGGCCGGATAACCTTCCACCAGACGGAAGACTCTGCCGCCTCCTGCACTGCTGCCATCGGCATTCAAACCGCCTGACGTGAGTGTTCCGTAAAGCAGTCCGTCGCTGTGCCGGTAATAATTGCCTGCCACGGCCAGCTCAGGCGGGTAGGTGCTGATCTCAGTCACAGGCACCGTGGTCACGGTATTGGCTGTGATGTCATACTTAAAAGCTCCGTTGCTGAATTTGCCCCACAGCTTGCCCTCGGCATCGAAAACAGGGTCACCGACGGGTGCCTGGCCGGGAATCGCGCCGGCGCTGCCGGTGAATTTCACCACCACGGTGTAAGTCCCGGCGACCGGATCGATCTTGTAAATAACACCGTACCCTGTGCCGCTGACGGAGAGATCGCCTCCCCGCTCGCAAAAGCCCCAGAGATTGCCGCTGCTGTCCGCAGCCAGACCGCCTTCAATACGTGTACCCTCCGGTCTGTTGGTGGTGGTGAGCACTTTGAAGATGCTCACGACATTCGTGGCTGGGTTCACTTTGAAGATGCTTCCGTCGTTCCCTGCCGAGGTTGTGCCCCAGATGCAGCCATCTCCGCCTGTCGTCAGTTTGCCCTTGGGATTCGCTCCCTTGTAAGCCCCGCTGTTGTTGCCATTGAAGGAGGCCAGGTGGGTGAAAGTCGAAGTCGCAGGATCATACTTGAAAACAGTGCCAAAGTTCGAAGCTCCTCCAAACCGGGTCGCTCCCCATACCGTGCCATCCGTGTGGATGTGCAGACGGCTATCCATGCCTGATCCCAGGGTGGCTCCCGTCTGACCGCTGAAATGAACCAGGGTCTCAAGCACCTTCGTCTGAATGTTGCAACGATACAGGGTCCCAAATCCAAACTGGCCGCCAGTCGAGGTGCTGCCGTAGATCCAGGGATGATTGGTCTTACCAATCAAGCCGCCTAGCGGGGTCTTTCCGTCCGGAGTGAGTTCGCTGCCGGAAAATTCCTTCACCAGGGAGACAGCCCCCGTGGCGAGATTCACTTTGTAGCAGGTCCAGGGCCCGTCGACGGCCGCCTGTGCCAGTCCCCACGCATAACCGTTGCCGTCCAGAGTCAACGGATTTACGGGATTGCTCACCGCCGTGAGGGGGCCGGTCAGGCTGCCAAACTGCACCACCGTGGTCAGAGTGTTAGTGACCGGGTCCACCTTGAACACTGTGCCTTTATTTGCTGCGCCGCCATTCCGGGTGGCACCCCAGAGCAGGCCGCCTGCATCTTTCACCAAGCTCCCCAACGGATCATCACCCAAGACGTTGCCGGAAGTGCCTGTGAACTGAATGGGAGCTGTCGTCGCTGCCAGCGTTGTCCCGGCCATGTCCACCTTGATCAGTGATCCGAAGACGCTGCCTGCCGTCGCGGAGTCCTGAGTCACCGCCCAGAGATAACCCAGCCCGTCTGGAACCAGCCGCCCGGTTGGTCCCGATGCCTGGATCGCCCCTCCGGCCGGGTTGGAGTTCTGAAACTCTCCGACGGTCATAAAGCCGATTGGCGTGGTCGAACGGTCAATCCGGAAGACGGTGCCACGGGCGCCGGATCCGGTGCCGCCATTGGAGGTCATCCCCCAGACATAATTCGTGCCCGGTGCTGCATAGACCGAATGAGGTGTCCGGCCTTTGTAGAGACCGGAGCCGTTGGTCCACTTGAGATTGGCGTTACC
This sequence comes from Prosthecobacter sp., assembly GCA_036405615.1. GTDB lineage: Bacteria > Verrucomicrobiota > Verrucomicrobiia > Verrucomicrobiales > Verrucomicrobiaceae > Prosthecobacter. The sequence goes on from DASWXG010000260.1 coordinate 5,099, forward strand.
AATCAGCACTTCGGCGATGCCGGTGGCTTCGTGGACTTTGAAAATGACTCCATCACCCTCACTGGCGAGCCCGGTACTGGCGAAACTGCCCCCGGGAGCGCAACCCCAAAGCCAGCCGTCATCATCACGGGAAAGGGCGCTCTGGGGGCTTCTGCCCTGCACATACAAGGCGGTGCTGTTCATGAAATTGAAGATCGTCTGATGAGCCCCCGTTTCTGGTTTATAGCGGAAAACCGTACCGTGAGTTCCATGCCCGCCCGCTTGAGTGCTGCCCCAGAGCCAGCCATCTGAACTGGGGATCAGGGGAGCGGCGGGAGAGTGGCCGGGCATCCGGCCGCTGTTGCCCGTAAAGGGCTGTACGTCGAGCGCGCCATCAGTGGACAGCCGGAACACCGTTCCTGCCCCATTCGGACCGCCGCCCGCGGTGGTACCATAAAAGTACCCGTCCGTGTGAAGCACAAGTTCAGCGCTGCTTGGATTTTTGGGGCCAATCCGGAAGGCAGCCAAGTTTTCCTCACCAGGGGCTGCATGAAGCGTGGGGGTGCAAGAAAGTGCCAGGGCAAGAAATCCGAAAAAGTGTCGCAGTTGCATATCGCAAAGTACTAAAAGGAAAAATGCAGTGTCGTAAGCCTGAGGGAACGCCTTTCCTTCCCCAGAGTTTCAGTGCATTTCCACTAAAATACTTTCGCAAAACGCCCACTCGTCCACCGTGCAAACGGCAATTATTCAGGCATTTCGAATCAAGAGGGTGCTGTCAGCGGGTGTCCATTGTCGGTGGGCCCCAGCTTTATCAAGAAAGGCACGGCCTCGCGGGCCCACTCTTCAGCTCCCGGGTAATGACCTGCCTCTTTTCCAAAACAGCTGCGCAGCATTTGGGTGTCAATGATGCCCGGGTTCAGCGGGATGACCGCGACTTTTCCCTGGGTTTCCTGGGAGACAGCCTGAGAAAGCCCTTCAATGGCATACTTCGTCGCACAGTAGGGAGCGACTTCAGGAGCGGTGCAACGGCCCCAACCTGAAGAAAAATTGACGATCACTCCGCTGCCTCTCGCCATCATGGCAGGCAGCAAATACCTCATTACGCTGGCGGTACCCTTGATGTTGATATCCACAATCTGGCTGAAGGCCTCGGCACTGATTTTCCAAAAAGGAGCGTTGGGATTGACGATCGCCGCATTGTTCAGAACGAGGTCCGGCGTTCCCCAATGCTTCAGCAGATGCGAGGCAAAGGCGGCTACCTGGCTGTCGTCTGCGACGTCGCAGACCGCGAAATGATGAGGCCCCGGATGCTCCTGCCGCAGTCCGTCCAGCCTTGCAGCATCCCGGGAACAACCTGCCACAGCCCACCCTCTTCGGGCAAATTCGGCCACCATCGCGTGGCCCAAACCCCGGCTGCAGCCGGTAATCAGAACTTTTTTGAGAGTCGCCATGGCTGACGTTGCAGAGAAAACCTGCCGCCAGCCAGATGAAAAGAAAAGAGCGCCCGTAGACTCTGCAGAAACCGTATTGCGCTTTACCCGAACCACTCCCTCCCCCATCATGACCGCTCCCATGCCCACCGTTCAAACGACGGCCAATGGCCGCATCTTCCCCAAGTTCGATCTCTACCGGCTGCTTCACACCGTCTTCCAGCCGACTTTTGGCTGCAAAGTCTGCATCCTGATCGACCTGCCAGATCTGGCCGAAGCCAAAGACTACGCCTTCCTGCAAAACCCTGAGCGCGCCGTCCAGCGCAATGCTCACAAATACTTTTACGAGGGCCTGAAAAACGGTGCCCTGGAAGAACTGGCCATGAAGGGGGGCGAAATGTACGCCTACACCCAGACTGGCGGCAGCAACCTGGACATGCCTGATGCCTGCGTGGACATGCAGGGCAATCCTCTCA
>DASWXG010000261.1:0-11720 GCA_036405615.1 Prosthecobacter sp.
GTCCAGCCAGTCTGGCAGGGAGGCACGGATGGCTGGCGAGACTTCCTCTTTGGAGCGGGCGATGATGGCTCCGCGACGGACGCCCCCCACTTCATCGAAAAACGGCAGATCATTGCCGGCCATGATCCAGTAAGCGCTCCACACTTCCCAGATCTTGTCTTCGCGGAGGGCTTCGCGCTTGGCATGGTCGGCATCTGGCAGGCCCGCAAGATACCAGTACCAGCGCCAGTGGCGGACGATCTCATAGACGGCCTCGGCAAAAAGGCGGCGGTCGCGGCTGCCCCATTTTGGATGTTTTTTAAACGCAAACTCCACCACCTTGTCCGCATACCGGCGGTCTATAAAGACGTCGCGCAGTGAAGTGATGATCTGGGCGATGAGATGGTAATGGAGCTTCACGGGCGGAAAAGAAAAAGGGGAAGGGAACCGCCTAGTTTGCCCGGGATGGAAGGATGTGCAAGTTTTCCCGGACGGAGATGGGCCAATGGAGCAGGGGTGGGGCTGAAGCCCTGGCATCCTCCCGGTCGGAATATCCTGTGTCCGAGTCGCCAAGCACTTGCGTTGGCGGCTGCATCAAGTCTGATGAGCAGGAACCGAATTTGAAGGTTTTTGGGCGGAACAGGTCAAAAGGGGAAAGATGGCCTCTGGACAGCGCATCGCGTGCCTGGAGTTCTCTGATTATTGAGCCGGTTATGGAAGAGTTGTTTGAATTGGTAGCTGCCATAGCTTTGGCAGTGCTGGCCTTTGCCGTCATGGCGACCTGGTACGGTCTGAAGTTTCTGGGGTATTCAGTTCTGGCGGCGTTCAGCAAGGAGTATCGGCAAAGGCTGATGAATGAGTGGCAGAAATCCCGCTGGAACAAGGCTCTTATGATTGGCGGTGCTGCCTTTTATCTAGCGGCATTGGGGTTTGCCGGGCAGTTTTGGTGGAGCGTGTCCCGCCCAGGTCAGCCACCAGTGAAAAATGAGTTCGGGTGGAATGACATGCCTTTCACAGAGGCAGAGAAGGCGGAACTGCTGACCACACGGAAGATTTCCGAATTCGTGGACAAGACACGGAAGCTGAAACAACGCATGCTGGAGGATGGGCGTTTGCCTCCAGGCTCAGACTCCGCCTCCGGCCCAAACCCGGCTCCCGGACAGCAGGAGCGGGATGGGTAGGTCTAACAAGGAGTGGCGAAAGGAACGGGCCGTCATGAGGCGATGCGTTCCTTCTCCCTGCGGGGTAAAAGCAAAAACGGCCCGGAGTTTTGTCCGGGCCGTTTTCGAAAGCAAGGCAGGTGGCCGTGAAACACGGCAGCAACAGGCCTAACTATTTTTGAAACACGATTTTGATTTTGCCTGCGGTCTTGCCGGCAGCATTGAGGCTGTCCACCAGTGTCGGGCCAGCGGGGGCTGCCGGTGCCGAAACAGAGACTGCAGCGGGCGTTGCCGGGGTGTTGCTTTCGGCCTCCAGGGCGGCTTTGAGCGCGCCTTCCACCATTTGCCCGCAATGGATTTTCATGGGCGGCAGAGCACCCAGCGGGGCGCTGAGCTCGGCGGCGCTCATTTGCAGGGCTTCCTCCTTGGTCTTGCCTCGGATGAGCTCGGTGGCCAGGCTGGCGACGGCAATGGCTGTCTGGCAGCCGAAGCTCTGGAAGCTGGCTTTGTCGATGACTTTGCGGCCATCCTTCTCCTTGTACTTCAGCCACATGCGCACCATGTCCCCGCAGTCCGGAGATCCGACAGTTCCCACGGCATCCGCATCCGGCATTTCACCGAGGTTTTGCGGATTGGCGAGGGCGGACTGAAGAGTTTCTTCGTTCATGAGCGGGGATGAGGCGGTGCTGCCAGAGAGGTTACGCCAGGCGTCCGCAGCAGTTCTTGTATTTTTTGCCGCTGCCACAGGGGCAGGCATCATTGCGGCCGATGTCAGCACCGGGGCGCTTCTGAGGCACCAGGGTTGGGATGATCAGCTTGGGGCCGTCAGCGGCGGGGTTGTGCGGCTTGGGGGCTGGCTCCGGTTCTGGTTCAGGCTCGCGCTGGGTCTGGGCCTCAAGCTCATGCGGGGCCACAGGCTGCATGAAGAGGCTGCCATCCTGGATGTGGATGTTCGGGCTCTGCTCCTGCTGCATCATGGCGATCTGTGCCAGGAACTGCTCGAAGGCGGCCAGCTGCTGGGTGCTGCGGAAGAGGTTGCTGAGAACCTCGCCGTTGATGTTGCGCATCAGGTCGGAGAAGATGGTGAAGGCTTCCTGCTTGAACTCGATGAGCGGGTCTTTCTGGCCGTAGCTGCGCAGGCTGATGCCTTCCTTCAGGGCGTCCAGGGCGTACAGGTGCTCCTGCCACAGGCGGTCGATGGCGTTGAGCAGGATCATTTTTTCGATCTCCTGCAGGGCCTGCGGATTGGCTCCGCCGACCTTCACGTCATAGGCAGCCAGGATCTTGTCCTTCAGCCACTTGTTCTGGTCGTCAAAGCTGAGGTTTTTGAACTCGTCATCGAACTGGTGCAGGCCGATGGGGAAGGTGGTGTTCACCCACTGGAGCAGGTTTTCAAAGTCTGGCTCCATGTCCACGCTGCGCTCCTTGGGCAGGAACTCTTCCAGGCGCTCCTTGAGGCCTTTTTCAACGGAGTCATTGATGAGCAGGCGGGGGTCGTTGCTTTCCAGCACGTCATTGCGCCATTCATAGATGACCTCACGCTGCTGGTTCATCACATCGTCATACTCCAGCACGCGCTTGCGCCAGGTGTAGTTGCGCTGTTCCACGCGCTTCTGGGCGGTCTCGACAGAGCGGTTCAGCCAGGGGTGCTGGAGCTCTTCGCCCTCCTGCATGCCGAAGCGTTCCATGATCTTGGTCATGCGGTCGGCAGCGCCGAAGTTGCGCATGAGGTCGTCTTCAAAGCTGAGGAAGAACTTGCTTTCGCCCGGGTCGCCCTGACGTGCGCAACGACCGCGCAGCTGGCGGTCCACACGGCGGGATTCGTGACGCTCCGTGGCGAGCACCATGAGGCCGCCGAGTTCGGAGACGCCCTCACCGAGTTTGATGTCGGTACCACGGCCGGCCATGTTGGTGGAGATGGTCACGGCGCCGCGCTGTCCGGCACGGGCCACGATTTCAGCCTCCTGGCGGTGATACTTGGCATTGAGAACGGCATGCGGGATCTTCTGCAGCTTCAGCATGCGGCTGACGGTTTCCGAAGCTTCCACGCTGGCGGTGCCCACGAGGAGAGGCTGGCCCTTGGCGTGACGCTCGCGGATCATCTCCAGCACGGCGTTGTACTTCTCGCGGCGGGTCTTGTAGATGCTGTCATTCTGGTCCAGGCGCTTGACGGCGCGGTTGGTCGGGATGGTCAGCACGTCCAGGCCGTAAATGTCATGGAACTCGGACGCGTCGGTTTCGGCGGTGCCGGTCATGCCGCCCAGTTTTTCATAGAGGCGGAAGTAGTTCTGGATGGTGATGGTGGCCAGGGTCTGGGTCTCGGCGTCGATCTGCACGCCTTCCTTGGCTTCCACGGCCTGATGGAGACCGTCGCTCCAGCGGCGTCCGGCCATCTTGCGGCCGGTCTGCTCGTCCACGATGACGACCTTGTTTTCTTCCACCACGTATTCCACGTCCTTTTCATAAAGGCAGTAGGCGCGGAGAAGCTGGCTGATCTGGTGGATGCGCTGGCCCTGGTGGGAAAGGCGGTCCTGGAGTTCGTTTTTCTTCTGGATCTTCTGAGGCTCGCTGAGGGAGGAGTCGCCATCGATCTCGGAATACAGGGTGGCGAGGTCTGGAAGCACGAAGGCATCCGGCTCATCCGGGCTGAGGAAGCTGCGGCCTTTTTCGCTGAGGTCGGCGTCATGGCTCTTCTCTTCAATGGAGAAGTAGAGGCCTTCCTTGAGTTCAAAGAGATCCTTCTTCTGGGTGTCCTCGTGGGTTTTCAGCTCGGCCTTTTCCATGGCGCGGCGGAGATCGGGCTCCTGCATGCAGCGCAGCAGGGCGCGGTTCTTCGGCTGACCCAGGCGCACCTGGAAGAGCTTGCGGCCGGCCTCTTCCATCTTGCCGTTTTTGGCATCTTCTTTGGCCTCGTTCACCAGGTTGGCGCAGAGGGTGTTCTGGCGGCGGACCAGCTGTTCCACCAGGGGCTTGTAGCGCTCATACTGGTGGGTGCTTTCAGCACCGGCGACAGGGCCGCTGATGATGAGAGGCGTGCGGGCTTCATCAATGAGCACGGAGTCCACTTCGTCCACGATGGCGAAGTAGTGGCTGCGCTGCACCTGCTGCTCCTTGCTGGAGGCCATGCCGTTGTCGCGCAGGTAGTCAAAGCCAAACTCGCTGTTGGTCCCGTAAGTGATGTCGGCGGTGTACTGGTCGCGGCGGATGTGGCTGGGCTGGTCGTTCTGGATGCAGCCGACGGTGAGGCCAAGGAACTTGTAGAGGTAACCCATCCACTCGGAGTCACGGCGGGCGAGGTAGTCGTTGACGGTGATGACGTGGACGCCGCGTCCGGTGAGTGCATTCAGGGCGACGGGAAGCGTGCCGACCAGGGTCTTGCCTTCACCCGTGGCCATTTCGGCAATCATGCCTTTGTGCAGGGCGATACCGCCGATGAGCTGCACGTCAAAGTGCACCATGTTCCACTTCAGCGGGGTGTCGCAGACCAGATGCTCCTGGCCGCAAAGGCGGCGGGCGGCATTCTTCACCACCGCATAGACTTCAGGCAGGATGTCGTTGAGGATCTTGGAACTCAGGTCGGCAAACTTGGGCTGGATGGCATTCCAGGCGTCGCGGGCTTTGTCAATGCGGGCCTTTTTGTCCTCGATGCTGCTGCTTTTCCAGGCGCTTTCTGCGAGGTAGCTGCCATCCAGGGATGGGAAATGGGGCTTCAGCGCGGTGAAGTAGCTTTCCACGTGGCGCAGGCAGGCTTCCACCGTTTCTTCATCGGCAATGCGCAGGGAGACACCGCCAAGGAAACGCGGGGTGTGGAAGGCACGAAACTGGGCTTTCCAGTTGGCCACTTTTTCCCGGAGGGCATCATCAGAGGCGTTTTGAAGCTGCGCTTCGATGCGGTTGATCTCGGCGACGATCGGCAGCAAGCGCTTGACGGTGCGCTGATTCTTGGTGCCGATGATTTTTTTGATGATCCACTCAAACATAACGGAAAAGAAGGGACGAAAAGACCGCCGCGTCGCATGGGGCGTGGCGGTCGGGCTGGATACTTTGGAGAGATTGCATGATTTGGCAAGCAGGGAGGTAGGGGGCTGCCCGGGGTAAAATCATGATCTGATGCCGTATTTCAGCCGATGGGATACGGTTGCGGGGGATTTTGGGAACGGAAAGTATCTTATCCCGCCTGCGCATGCCCTGTGAGACCTTCCGGCTCCGGGTGCAAACGGGCCGCGATGCGGAAGACCGTTTGCACCCTGGCCTGCGAAACTGATGCTGAAGGAGAAGGACGCACATTTCTCTCTCGCATTTCCATGCAGTCCCGCGCATCATTCATTCCATCATGTCCAATCGCCTTCCCACCGCCGCCCAGCGTCGCAGGCACGCCCTGATCTCGGCGTGGCGGGGCATGGACCCGGGGCCGGTTTTGAACAACCCTCTGCAATCGGTGGCAGACCTGGTGGGTCCCATCGTGGCGCAGGCAGGCGTGGGTGACCGGATGAAGCTGGAAGAGGTGTTGGGAGCGTGGAAGGAGATCGTGGGCGATTTCCTGTTCCAGCATTCCAAGCCAGACTCCATCCAGCGCGGGGTCCTGATGGTGCGGGTGTTGCAGCCCACGGTTCATCATGCGCTGATGATGGAGCGTCCGCGAATCTTGAAAAGGTTGAAAGAGAAGCTCAAAAACTCAGGCATCAAGGACGTAAGGCTGAAACATGGCTGAAGTGAACCTGCATGGACTGGAATGACTGGCAGAGCATCCTGCGCTGGCGTGCGCTGGAAGAAGGTGATGCGGAAGGGGCGATCCTTTCCGAGGAACGCCGCCGTGAGGCGACGGCGAGGACGCGTGGAGGTCTGACTTCAGACGAGGTGAAAGGCGAGCCGGTGAACGAGCGCGAGAAGTCCTTTTTGCACAAGCGTGCACAGTGGCTGGAGCGTGAGGTCGTGGGCTGGAGCGGCTCCCTGGTCCGTGTGATGGAGCGGCTGGAGGTGGTGCAGGGGCGCTGGTCCTGGGCCCTGGTAGGCTGGACGGGGGCGGTGGTGGCTGGCTACTTTCTTTCCGGGCTGGGCCAGAAGGCAGAGTTCAATCTCCTGGCCCTCCCGCTGGTGGGCGTGCTGCTTTGGAATGCAGTCATCATGCTGCTCTCCCTGACCTGGGAGATGTGGCCTGCACCGCAGGCCAGCCGTGGCAGCAGTTTTCTGGAATGGCTGGCGCGGGTGGTCTCTCCCGTGAGCCCTGAACGGCCTGCTGATGGCGAGACACTGACGGGGCTGACCGTGGACCAGAGGTTTGAACTGCTGGCCGGGGCTCCGGCGATGGAGCGGCTGCAACGCCGCTTGCGCGCCTGGATGCATGTGGCCGCCGCCATGCTGGCACTGGGCAGCATTGCCGGGCTGTATGCGCGTGGGTGGGCACATGAATACCGGGCCGTGTGGGAAAGCACACTGCTATCCGAAGCCGGGGCGCAGAAGTTCTTCGGGATGCTGTTCGGCCCTGCGGCGGATGTTCTGAAACTGGGCCTGCCTCTGGAGCAGCTTCCGCAGATGCATCGTACGGGCGGGGTGACGGCGCAGCCCGCAATGGCACTGCCCTGGATTCATCTGTATGCAGGCACGCTGTTCCTGTTGGTGATGGTGCCGCGTTTTCTGCTGGCCGGGTTCACGATCTGGCGCGCGCATGCGGTGCTGGCAAAACGGGTGAAACAGCTCGGCTGGCGGGCTTACCTGAAGCGGACTTTGCGTGCCGTGGAAGGCGGGCATGAAGTCATCCATGTGCTGATCCACGCCACGGATGCCACCCCGGCTCACCGGGAGGTGTGGGCACGCGGAGTGCGTGAACGTTTCGGGGCGATGATCGAGCCCGACATGGTGCAGATTCCCCTGGGAGATGAGGATGATTTTGTAGCTTCATGGAAGCCCGAGGGAAACAAAACCGTGGTCATCTTCAATCTGGCCACCACGCCCGAGGCGGAGGTTCAGCGGCGTTTTGTGCATGACCTCCACGGGGTGCTGACGGCCCGCCAAAAGGATGATGACATCACGGTTTTGCTGGATGCCACCAGCATTGGCAACCGCTGGTCGCCCGACAAGCTGGAAAGCCGGGAGAGGCTGTGGACCGAGATGCTGCAAGGCGTGACCAAGGAGATCATCATCGCCGCGCGCCGGGGCGGGATGTGATGAGGTAACGCGGACGAAAATGCCTGGCTCCGGGCATGGGTGGTGAGGAACGGAAAAACGTATGTGGTAATGCTCTTTTTGTTAGGTTTGCGGCAGTCCGCCGGATGATGAAGATGCGCCAGCCAAAGCAGCCCGGGGCTTTGGTCCGGAAGAGATGGCTCTGTCGGGGATACGGAACAGCAGTCACATGCATGTCGAGCCGTCAGCCTTGGTTGAATCCAAGGTGAATGAAACCGGACAGCGTTTGCCGTTAAATCAGAGGCTGCTTGGCAGTTTCAGATCTTGGGCGATGCATTGTGTCCCGGGCTAAAGCCCTGGCTACTTTGGCTGGCGCATTTCGAAGCCCGCGGAGGAGCTCCAGGCGTGTCTTGTAAGGGCAGCGCGCCAAAACCCGACAGGTGTCTGACCCGGCATGAAAGCATGAAAATCAGCGATGCCTGGACGAAAGAACGGGCATGAAAGCGCGGCGGCTTTCATGCCCGTTGTGGAGACACTATCTCTACCGCAAGCTGGGGGGGCAGCTTGCGGGCTGATCAGTTCTTGGAAAGCAGGCGCTCCATGATCTTCTCGGTGCGGGCGACGATGCGCTGCGGGTCATCGAGAAGACCGGCGGAGAGAAGGGCGTTGTCCAGCACCTGCTCGGCCACCAGTTTGGCGCTTTCAGCATCGCTCTGGCTGAGGGCTGAAAGCTTTTTCACGATGTCGTGGCGTGGGTTGATCTCGAGGATCACTTTGGGGGCCTCGACCTCGTCCGGCTTCATGGCGCGCATCATCTGGCGCATCTGCGGGGTCATCTCACCTTCGGGGGTGATGGCGAGGGCAGGGCTGTTGACGAGGCGTTTGCCGCTGCGCACTTCCTCCACGCCTTCAGCGAGGCTGTCTTTCAGCCAGCCGCAGAGGGCGGAGGCCTGGGCTTCGTCCAGGGCTTCCCCTTCGCTGGCGATGTCGCCGAGATCCACTTCGCTGGAGTTCACGGCCTGCAGCTGCTTGCCGTCAAACTCACGCAGGCTGTTGACCACATAGTCGTCAATCGGTTCGTAGAGATACAGCACTTCGTAGCCCTTGGACTTGAAGGCTTCCACATACGGCCCGGTCTCGATGGTCTTGCGGGAAGGGGCCACCTGGTAGTAGATGGCCTTCTGGTCTTCCTTCATGCGTGCCACATAGTCTGCCAGGCCCACCACCTCACCGCTTTCGGTGAGGCTGGATTCATAACGCAGCAGCTTGGCCACGGCGTCGCGGTTGGTGTAGTCGGTGGCCACGCCTTCTTTGAAGAAGCGGCTGAACTTGGCGTAAAATTCCTGGTATTTCTTGGCGTCGTCCTGGGCCTCTTTGTCCAGGAATTTGAGCAGGCGCTTGGCGACCACTTCGCCGAGTTTGCGCACCAGGGCGCTGTCCTGCATGGACTCGCGGGAGATGTTCAGCGGCAGGTCTTCGCTGTCGATGACACCGCGCACGAAACGCATCCACTCCGGAAGCAGCTTTTTCGGGCGGGGGTCAATGAGCACCTTCTTGCAGTAGAGGCCCACGCCGGGTTCCATCTGGCCCATGCCATAGGCTTCCATGTTCTGCTCGGGCAGGAACAGCAGGGCATTGATGACCAGAGGAGCATCGGCCTGGAAGTGGAGGCGATAGCTGGGGTCATCAAAGGCATGGGCGGTGAACTGGTAGAAGGCTTTGTATTCTTCCTCAGTGACCTCGTCTTTGTTCTTCAGCCAGATGGCCTCCACGGTGTTGACGCGCTCATCGTTCACCAGGATGGGGAAGCCGACGAAGTTGGAGTATTTGGCGAGAACGGCTTTGACGCGGTCCGGACGGCAAAACTCCAGCGCGTCTGACTTCAGCTTGATGACGATCTTGCAGCCGCGCACCTGGTCCGGGGCCTCTTCGATATCATAGGTGCCGGTGCCGGTGCTGGACCACACGAGGTGCTCGCCTTCGTTTTTCCAGGAGTGGGTGTAAACCTGGACCTCCTCGGCCACCATGAAGGCACTGTAAAAACCGACGCCGAACTGGCCGATCAGGTTGGCATCGCCAGATTTGCCTGCGTTCTTCAATGCGGCGGCAAAGGCTTTGGAGCCGGAATGGGCGATGGTGCCGAGGTTTTCCACCAGCTCTTCGCGGGTGAGGCCGATGCCGTGGTCGGCAATGGTGAGGGTGCCTGCGGTCTCATCGGTCGTGATGCGGATTTCCAGGGGGAGGCCGGCACCGAAGACTTCTTTTTCGGTCAGCTGGGTGAGGCGCATCTTCTCCATGGAGTCGGCCGCATTGGAAACCAGCTCGCGGATGAAGATTTCACGGTCGGTGTAGAGGCTGTGGATCACGATGTCCAAAACCTGTTTCACTTCTGCCTGGAACTCATGGGTCTTGCTCATAGGTCGGTCGTCGAAGGATGGATGGGAAAAATAAAAACGGGCGCGGAGAATAGATGGACTCCGCGTTCTGTCAAAGCGCAGCTCGGCCCCGGCCTGTCTTCCTCAGCGAAAGATCATGCGCGCGCCGAGGGGGCGCTCGTCAAAGGTGGCCGACAGGCGGATGGCCCGGCGCAGCAGTTCCAGGTACTCTGCACAGGGGATTTCATAACCGCCCAGGGAGGCCAGGTGGGGGGTGGTCCACTGGGTGTCGTGAACGATGAACCCTCGTTCCTTCAGCCGCCACTGGAGATGGGTCAGGGCCACCTTGGAGGCCTGGGTTTCGCGGCTGAACATGCTTTCACCAAAAAATGCGCCGCCGATGGCCACCCCATAGACACCGCCGACGAGACGTCCCCCCCGCCAGACTTCGGCGCTGTGGGCAAAACCGAGCCGGAAGAGTTCCTCATAGCTGTCCAGAATGGTATCCGTGATCCACGTTTCTGGGCGGTCGGCACAGCCCCGCATGACATCGCCAAAGGCGGTGTTCCAGCGCACTTCGAAAGGATGGTCTTTCAGATACCGGGCAAAACGACGCGGGATATGAAAGTCCTGGATGGGCAGGATGCCGCGATACATGGGCCGGTACCAGGAAATGCCGCCTTTTTCATCCCCCATGGGGAAAGCCCCGTCGCAATAGGCGCTCAGGAGCTGGACGGGATCTAACATCGGCGGGGACACGATTGTTGGTTGGGGAGGGGATGACTAGCCATAGAGACAGGCAGCAGCTTTGCAACGTTGAACGTGGCGTTTAGGAATCCGCCTGCATTTTGTACAGTCACCGTGCTTGGCGGAAGCTGAAGGCGGGGGGAAAGTTGGCATCGTCCTTGCCGGTGTGCCGGGACGTTTCATCTTTCTGCGGGCATTCATGCCTCCGTTGCCTGTCCCAGTCCCGCTCACCTCCTCTTTATTTATGGAAATCGATCTCACCGGCCCCCTTCGTGACGACGCCTATGTCATCCTCAGCGGTGTGGTCACTCCGCGCCCTATCGCCCTGGTCACCACGGTGGATGAGTCTGGCCGGGTGAATGCGGCTCCGTTCAGTTTCTTCAATGTGCTGGGCGACAGCCCGCCCATCGTCGGTTTTTGCCCGGGAGACCGCGCCCCTGGAGTGCCCAAGGACACGGCGCGGAACATCCGCTTGCAGCATGAGTTTGTGGTGAACCTGGTGGATGAAGGCCTGGCGGAGAAGATGAATCTCTGCGCGGCCTCCCTGCCGCCGGGGGAGGATGAACTGAAGCATGCGGGCCTGACAGCGCTGCCTTCCACCGCTGTGGCCCCGCCGCGCATCGCCGAGGCCCCGGTGAGCCTGGAGTGCAAAAGCCACAGCATTCTGGAGATCGGCGACAACCGCCTGATCATCGGCGAAGTGCTGCGGGTGCATGCGCGGGATGGTGTTTTTGATCCCGAAACCTGGCGGGTGGACCCGGCGGCCTACCGCCCCATCGGCCGCATGCAGGCCCCGGGCTGGTACTGCAAGACGACGCAGATGTTTGAAATGAGGCGCCCGAAATAGAGTTTTAGGCTGCCCGGCATGGAAAAGCCCGGCGCTGCCGTCCGGGTGATTCCAAGTTGCTTGTCGCAGGGGACCCGCCTAAAGTCGCGGCTCAATTCATCCAAATCTTTTTTCTGCCGAACCCATCCATGAGACTGCCGCACCTCCTCATCGCCGCCTGTGCCGCCCTGACTCTCGCGTCCTGCCAGGGCGGAGGCCGTGTGGATGCCAGCTACCCGACCGTGTCAGAGCTTGACCGTCTGGACTCCCAGTGGGGGCTGCAGCCTCGCCGCTCTCGTGGCGCGCCGAAGCGTACCTACCAGTATTCCGCCCCCACCCGTGAGACGGTGAACACACCAGCCCCGGGTTCTACCGGCCCGACGCCGAACCTGGACCCTGCTGCGGGTGCCCGCTGATGCGGTGCCGGCCATGCTGTCTGCCCGTGCGTTCAACCTGGCCTGTTCCTTTTTCGTCCTGACCTGATCCTTTCTGACCCGTCCGCTCCGTCTT
>DASWXG010000262.1:0-3543 GCA_036405615.1 Prosthecobacter sp.
GGTGATGCGTCCCAGGCAGGCGGCTTCATGAAACATGGGCATGGCGTGGAAGCTGAGGAATCCGACGACGCTCTCTCCTGAGAGGGCCAGGAAAACGCGGCTTGTCTGCCCGGAGTATTCGGCCAGCCTCGCCGGAACCTCGTCTGAGGGAAGGGAGTAGCCCAGAATGCGGATCAATGCGGCAATGGACGTGGCGTCTTCAGCAGTGGCAGTGCGGATCGAAAGGGGCATATTGGCGGGCTCTCTCTGCACGGGTCTGGGGGAGGCAGGCTCGGTGCAGGTCAGACCAGCCGCCGCCGCTCCAGGCCCAACTGATTGCGGCGGTCGCGGCGGAGACGAAATTCTTCCTTCACGACATCGTCCCCGGTGCCGCTGCCATACTCAACGACGGTGGTAACCATCTGCGGCAGGGCGTCCAGGCTGATGATGCGGAACACGGGCCGGCGATGGCTGCGAAAGAAGGCGTGCAGAGGGATGTGCGGGTGGGCTGCATTCCACAACTGGCGGCCAGGGGGGAAGTCCGACAGGTCCGCCAAGGCAATGAGCACTTCCCGGATGACCGTTTCCTCGTGCTTTTTCAGCAGTTTGGAGGCCAGCCTGCGGCAGCGCATCTGTTCCAAAAAGGCGGCGGCCGGATTCAGGTGATCCTCTTCCATCTCGACGATGGCTTCCTGGGCATGGAGAGCCATGGCGGCACGAAACTGCTCCGGAGAGATGCTGCCGACATCAAGCTGGTGAAAAAGCTGGCGGGGGCTGGGGGGAACTTCAGACACGGCGTGGATTGAAGAGAACGTGCCTCCGGGCTGCAAGGATGAAATGGAGTGAAGCAGGCAAATGGAACTGGCAAACCGGCAAGAAGGTCCGGTTCCGGATCTTCTGCAGAGACAGGAAAAAGGACGGATCTGTCTGTCTCACGATGGCGGAGGCCCCAGAATGGAGGGCGGCGGCAGGGCAGCTGGAGAAGCAGCGGAGGCTCGGAAGGGTAGACGTGGAGTCATCCGACCTCGTCCGCGCTTAGGAAAAATGGGCTCATATTTGAGAATGACACCCAGGTGGGAACTGGAATCTCCCCGGAGTTCCGCTTGCCTACGCCGTGCATTTTGAGGCATCCTTTTCAAGGAGTGTGACTCCTGCCACTTCTTATCCCTCAGCTTGTCATGAAACTGGAACGTCTGTTTTGCCGTGGTGTTTTTAAACCGGTCCTGGGCATGGCCGGAGTCGTCTTGCTGGCAAGCTGTGAGCTGCCTCCGCGTGAGACCTGGGGCATCATCCGCCGGGACGGTCTCATCAATTACTGGCTGAACGATACCCATGCCCCTTATTTTTCCAACCGCTACCTGTCGTCCGACGGGCGGCCGCTGAGAACGGGAAATGCGGCGGTGCAGATACCTTATCGTCCCGAGAATCAGCAAACACGATATGTGTCTCCCCGGCCGCACCCCAGCTTTCCCATGCAGCAGGAGTCCGGCCCCTACCGTCCCCGTGTGACGAGGTCGGCCCCAATCGTCCGGCAGGAACCCCGCGTGCTGCAGGAGCCGCAGGCGCCGAAAATCCCGCTGGATGGCGGTGTGAAGACGGCACCTTCCAATCCTGGCGTGAATACTACCGCTGGCAAGGCTGCGCAGGATTCTCTTCCCTACGGCATTCCCATCCCGGGCAGACCGGGCATGGTGAACAGCCCCTTTGCCCAAAAGCAGCAACTGGTGGACGTGACCGGCATGGCCGTGGGTGAGGCGGTGAAGGACCCTTACAGTGGCAAGCTTTTCCGTGTGCCGCCCCAGCCGCAGGCGGCAGCCCCCTGGTCTCCAGTAGCGCCAACCGCCACTCTGCCGCCGGTGCCTTCGCCCGCAGCGGCCCCCGCACCTGCGCCGAACAAGAAGCCGTAAAGGGTCAGGCTTGGTCTGGCCGCAAACGCCTGAGGGAGGAAGGGAAAATAAGGTTTTCCTGCCTGCCGGACCTGCCTAAATTCACCTATCTGGGGCCTGGAGTGACATTCGGGCTTGATTCCACCCGTGATGGTGTCACTCTCCGCCCCGTTTTTTAGCAATCCAATACCGCCACCATGGGCCAGCAACTCAACAAAGTCGTCAAACGTCGCCGTCGTAAAAACTACCTTGCCCGCAAGAAGGCTCTCGCCAAGGCTGGCCAGGGGCGCAAGCCTGCTGCCCGCGGTGCTGCCAAGGCGGCCAAGAAGCCAGCCAAGAAGGCTGCAGCCCCCAAGAAAGCTCCCGTGAAGGCTGCCAAGCCTGAAGCTGAAGTGGCTGCTCCTGCCGCAGAATAATTTTCTGCTGCACGTCATCTCCTTTGTAAAAAACCCTGCGCATGATCTGCGCGGGGTTTTTGTTTTGCCGGGAAGCTGAGGTTTTCCCTTTGGCGGCTGAAGGTCCTTAGACCTGTTCTTAAATCCTGTCACTTGCCCGGACGGAGGAGCGGTCTCACTGGCGGCGTCAGGCGCTTGTCTGTTATGTCCTCACAGCAGACGGCGCACAGGCCGCTACGCTCTCCGATTCAAAACGACATTCTTTTCGAGAACCTCCCTATGAGCCGACCTCTGATCTCCTTTGATGCCGCAGGCACCCTGATCCAGGTGCGCCAGCCTGTGGGCGAGACCTACGCCGCCTTTGCCCCCCAGCATGGCGTGCGTGTGGAGGCCGCTGCGCTGAAGCAGGCATTCCGGCAGGTGTGGGGGACTCTGCCCGTGCCGGAATGGCCGGAAGGCGAATGTGCCCCGGATGATGAACGGGGCTGGTGGCGGCAACTCGTCGCAGCGGTCTTTGCCCATACCTTGGGAGGGCCGCTGGCGGACGGGGTGCTGGAGCCGCTGTTTGGCGATCTCTACCATCACTTCTCCCTGCCTGAGGCGTGGACGGTGTATGACGATGTGCGGCCCGCTTTGGACGAGCTGGCGCGGGATCATCAATTTTGTGTGCTGTCCAACTTCGACCGGCGTTTGCGAAGCATCCTTGCCGGCCATGGGCTGGACCGTTACTTCCCGCACATCCTGCTTTCCAGCGAGGTGGGGGCGGCCAAGCCGCATCCACGGATGTTCTCCACCGCTTTGCGCCTCACAGGGGCTGTGGCAGGCGAAAGCTGGCATGTGGGAGATGATCTCCGCTGCGACATTCAAGGAGCTCTGAATGCGGGCTGGCAGGCTTTTCATGTGGAGCGTCCCAGCCAGGGTTTGCAGGTGCTGGTAGAAAAAGTCCGTTCAAAGACAAAATCCTGCTTGCACACCCCTTCATAGCGGGTATGTAAAACGCCCCATCCGCGCAGGTAGCTCAGCGGTAGAGCAGTTGGCTTTTAACCAATTGGTCGAGGGTTCGATCCCCTCCCTGCGTACCACTTTTATAGGATGATTTTATGGCCCAGGTAGCTCAGTGGTAGAGCAGTTGACTCTTAATCAATTGGTCGTGGGTTCGAATCCCTCCCTGGGCACCATCAGTTTCACGCTCCGTTGAGCCTCACAGAAGGCACGGAGCTTTTTTTTATTCCAAGCGGCGACGCAGGCCAATGCGACCCGCAGCGTTGGTGGCGGTTGCCTGG
>DASWXG010000263.1:0-4313 GCA_036405615.1 Prosthecobacter sp.
AGGTTTGACCTCGGCAGGCACATGGCTTTCACGCAGATACGTGTCCACCAGACGCCAGCCGGTTGTCTTTTCTTCCGCTTCTTCGTTGTCCTTCCAGGCGACCTTGCCTTCGGATTCATCCGCCCACGCTTCGACATAGGCTTCATGAGCCTGCTTCAACGTGAGAGGTGTTTCCAGCCAGCGGGCCTTGTTCCAGCGTTTCAGCACGGCATGAACCGAGCTGCCAAGATGCAAGGAGGCGGTCTTGGGTTTGGACAGCCTGAGCACGTAACGAAAGTAAAACTTCAGCCTGCATTGCAGGAACAGGGAAAGCCGTGAGGCCGACACCTGCTCCTGCAATCTGGCAAGGGTTTGTCTTTCGTCCGGCTCCTGCTTGGGGTGAGGAGGAGCCTTCGTGTTCATGCGGCACGGGAGGGTGTGTTGCGGTTCTGGGACTGCCACCGGTTCTGGCGCTGCTGAGGTTTGCCGGTTTTGGCCAGCAGTTCCTCAATGAGCTGTGAAGCTTGCATCTTGTTGAGCTGCTTCACACCGGTGCCAAACAGCTGCCGGGAGAGATCCTCGGCTTCCTGCTTGTCCAGGTTGTTGTCACTGACGATGCGCAGAATGAACCCGCGCTGCCCGTCAGTGCATCCCCAGCGGTCGCCATTGCCTCCACCAACGTTTTGACGCGGGTGAGAGGAAGGCAAACCGCGGTTTGGGTTGCGGTGCTGGACCGGTGGTTCGTTTTGAGGGACGAAGCCTGGCTGCTGGATTTCCTGGTCCACCGAGTGCTGCAGAAGTTCGTAAAGCTTCTGGATCTCGGCTTCGGCCTGGGAGAGGTCCGTGAGTTCGACTTCGACGGAAGCGGAAAAGCTGTGGCTGCTGTATTGGGGCAGACCGAGCTTCTTGCTGTAGTTGGCGCTGAGTTTGACGGCCATGATGTTGCTGTGGATGTGGGTTTGGGATGTCGGTTTTGGTTGGGAACGCAGGCACAAAAAAGCCGGTGCCCTCGGTGAAGAGAGAACCGGCTTGGTTGGCCTGAGGATGGGTGATGAGATGGCTGCGATTCTGATGTCGTTTAGGACGTCAGAGAAGCAGCCGTGGTGTGCTGGTTGTTGCCGTTGCTGCCTGCCAGGATCCATCCGGGGGTGCCTTTGAGGGCAGCTTCCAGGATTTCATTCGCCAGCTTCGTCATGGGACGGCGCCGGCGTTTGCCTTCATGATAGAGGGCGCTGACAAGCAACCTCGACAGCTGCGGTGAGTAGTGTCGGGATCTGGCCATCGGATGAAGAGGGCTGGGATAGGGCTCTCAAAAACATATAACACAAGGGGTTTGCCTATTGCGCAGGGAGCACAGCCGCCGAGCCCCGCCCGAGACAGGTGCATCCCTCGGTGCCTGTTATCCTTCGTCGCAAGCTTCCTCAGGAGAACAGGCACCTGACGGGCAGGACTAGTTGCACCTGTCTCCAAGGCGACTCGTGCCAAGGCCATTCTGTTCCAGAATGGCCTATTGTAGCCACACTTCGATCTGGGAATGCTTCCAGATCATCAAACCGGGGGCAGTCCTGGCAAGGAAGGCGCTTTGGACAAAAGCGTCCCGATATTTCCATTGTTATAGGGAAATTCTGGCTGGATAACGGTTCCTCAGTTGGTTGGGCATCAGGGCGAACAAATTAGAAAGGGGCCAGTGGATACCCACCAGGCTCACATAGGAACTCTCCGCCGCCTCCTGCGAATCGTGGCTCGCTGTTCCATGTCCGTTCGCGTGCGCCGTCGCTAGGCATCATGATCTTTCCTCGTCTACCGCTACGGCTGGCCAATGGACCTGCCGCTGAGGAACGGCGGACAAAAGTGTCCGGATAATCCGTTGTTATAGAAGGTTCATTGACCCGACTCAGGGCACGTTGCTGTCATTCAAAGTCAGCGAACGAAAGCGGACAAATTTGAACTTGTTGTCACTCCCGTTGCCACTAGCAACCGGCAAAGAACCTAAATCGTTGATTTTCAAAGTGGAGGCGAGGGCGGGAATTGAACCCGCGCATACCGGTTTTGCAGACCAGTGCATTACCACTTTGCTACCTCGCCATTGCTCGTTGAGCAGGGGGCACCCTTAAAACGTCTCTGAACGGGTGTCAACCTTTGCCAGCAGGCATAACCTGAAGATTTTTCGTCCAGGCAAGCGGTCAGGGCGTTTCACCCGGTGAAAAAAGCAACGGTGGAAGCTGCGGACACAGCCTGTATGAATGGCAAAATCATGAAGAAGCCATCCCCTCCGAAAACTTCTCGCAAGTCCAGATCTGACCCGCCGCCCGAGGTGCTGAAGGATTCCAACGAAGCCCCGTTCCGCCTGCTCGTTGAGAACATTGGAGATGTGCTGTGGTTCAGGGAAGTCAATCCCCCGCGCTTCTACTATGTCAGCCCGGCGTTTGAGCGCATTTGGGGGCTGAGTCTCGCGGAACTGACGGAGCAGCCGCAACTGTGGGAAAAATCCATCCACCCCGAAGACCAGAAGGCCGTGCGCGCGGCGCTGCGAAAATGGCTCAGCGGGAAAACGGAGGACTACGAGGTGCATTACCGCGTGCAAGGCCGGGACGGCAAGGTACGCTGGCTGGCAGACAGGGGCATCGTCCTGGCCTGGAAAAACGGCCGCCCGCACCAGATCGGCGGCATTGCCCGTGACATTACCGAACGTGAGGAGGCCGAGGCCATGAACCGCCGGCTGGCCGCCGTGGTAGAAAACACGGATGACTCGGTCATCACGATGAACCTCGAGGGCGAGATCGACACCTGGAATGAAGGAGCCGAACGTATTTTTGGTTATACCCAGGAGGAAACGGTGGGCCGAAAGATGGCCTTTCTCCGCCCGCCGCAGGCAGAGGATGACGAGGCCGTCATCAAAGGGCTGATCAAGCGAGGGCAGCGCATCGACCACTATGAAACCCAGCGGCGGCGAAAAAATGGCGAAATCTTTGATGTCTCTCTGACGGTTTCCCCCATCTTTGACGCCAACGGACGCCTCGCCGGATTTTCGAAAATCTCCCGCGACATCACAGAGCGCAAGCAGGCGGAACAGACCATTCTGCGGCTGAACGCTGAACTTGAGCAGAGAGTGGAAGAACGGACCTCGGAACTGCGCGGACAGATTGCCGCACGCAGGCAGCTGGAAGAAGAAATCCTGCGTATCAGTGAGCGTGAACAACGCCGCATAGGCCAGGATTTGCATGACGACTTAGGCCAGCAGCTGGCCGGGGCCTGGATGATGGCCGATGTGCTCGCCCGCACTCTCGCAGGAAGAGGCGCGCCTGAGCAGGAGGCCGCCCGCAAACTCTGCACACTGCTCGGCAGTTCGCTCAACCATACCCGCGCTCTCGCCCGCGGCCTTTCTCCCGTAGCGCCGGAGCAAGGTGGCCTGGGCGCGGCTCTGAAAAACCTGGCCGAGCGTTCGACCGACCTCTTCGGCATCCGCTGCCAGTTTGAAGCGCGGGCAGAAATCACTCTGGAAGATCAGCGGAGCGCCATCCACCTCTACCGGATCGCCCAGGAAGCCATCAACAACTCCGTAAGGCATGGACGTTCCCAAAACGTAGTGGTCCGGCTCTCAAAACAGCGGAGCAAGGCCGTGCTCTCCGTCACGGACGATGGCATGGGCATCAAGGACCCTTCCGCAAAACATGATGGCATGGGCCTGCGGATCATGCGCTACCGCTCAGAGATGATAGCGGGCACCCTGGAAATTAAGAAATCTGCAAAAGGTGGTACTTGTGTTACCTGCGTCTTCCCGCTCCCTGTTGCCCCGAAACCCCTTCCCCCCGCCCATGGCTCCAAAAAACTCTAATCAGGCTGCTCCCGTCAAACGTGTTGCCATCGTGGACGACCATCCTGTGTTCCGCGCCGGTCTTACCGGACTGGTGGGCATGGAGCCTGATCTCAGCGTCTGCGGCGAGGCACATGATGCATCACAGGCCATGGAACTGATCTCCAAGACCTCTCCGGATCTAGTGATGATGGACATGAGCCTCCCGGACAAAAGCGGCCTCGAGGCACTCAAAGACGTCCGTGCAGCCTACCCGCAGCTGCCGGTGCTCATGATTTCCATGCACGATGAGACCCTGTATGCGGAGCGGGTCATTCGCGCAGGCGGGCGGGGATACATCATGAAACAGGAAGGCCCTGAAAAGGTCATCCTGGCCATTCGCAAGGTGCTGGATGGTGGCATTTCCGTCAGCGACCGGATTTCCGCGCTGATCCTGGATTCCCTCGCAAGTTCGCAAACGCCCAAACAGGGCACCGCATCCGTCACCAAGCTGACGGATCGCGAATTCGAAGTCTACCGC
>DASWXG010000264.1:0-6218 GCA_036405615.1 Prosthecobacter sp.
CGCAGGCCCACGGCTTTGCCGTTCTGCTGCTTGCTTTGCTCGGCTGCCTCCATAAAGGCGTAGATCTCCAGGGTCTGCTGGGGACTGACAGGAGGTTGCTTGGTCTGGAAGAATTTGATGATCTCCCGCAGCAGAGGCGTGTAGTCCCCCTGGCTTTTTTGCTCGAAAACCCCCTTCTGTCCAAAACGGGTGAGCTTGTAGTTAGGAGATCCCATGGGCAACGCATGCACGGCATGCAGGGTGCCAAGGCGGTCCCCTTCCCACTTGCCCGTGACCACGGACATGGATGGGCTGGTCGTCCGCCGCACTTCCTGGCAACCGGTGCCCATCACCGTGAACAATGCTTCGGCCGGATGAATGCCATAGAAAAACAAGTCCGGATGAAAAGGCAGGATGGGAGCAGGTCCATAAGAAATGGCAGCCAGCGGCGGAGTTCCCTCTGCGCCTGCCACTTCCACCACGCCGGGATACCAGCGCATGGCTGAGGCACTGAAGAAAGGCACCTTGGCCTCATCGGCCAGCCGGTAGATCTCCACGGCCTCCTTCAGGGATGCTGCGACAGGTTTGTCGAGGAAGAAAGGCTTTTTGGACAGCAACACTTCACGCACCTGTGCCAGATGCGGACGACCATCCACACTGAGGATCATCACCGCATCCACCGCCGCACATACCTCGGTGATGCTGCCCATGATCTGCACGCCAAACTTGTCCTTCAACAGCGCCGTGAAGGCTGCCACGCGGTCTGCGCTTTCTGGCAAATCCGGGCTCCCCCCCGGAAAGGCCGCCACCACCCGCGCCCCGGGAATATGGCTGGGATTGGCCGGGTCGTTCAGCCGAAGAGTGAACTGCTCGCTGTGCGAGGAATCCAGACCTATGATGCCAATGCGCAAGTTGTCTGCCATGAGGGGACGGGGCTGGCACATGGCTAATACGGCCATGATGAGCGCAGACAGGTACGGGATGTGTCGGGCGATCATGCGACAAAATGGCACGCAGGTGCCGGGTCATGCAAGTTGTGAAACCTCAGACGGTTCACACTCCTTCATTATTCGGCGGAGGCGGAGGAATTGGCTCCCGCAGGTTCGCCTGCAGCGTTTCAGCCGAGAGCTCCCCTTCCCAGCGGCTGATAGCCACCGTCGCCACACCATTGCCGACCAGATTGGTGAGAGACCGGCACTCGCTCATAAAACGGTCAATGCCCAGGATGAGTGCCATAGCTTCGACACGCATGCCCGGCACGGCGGCCAGGGTGGCCGCCAAGGTGACAAATCCTGCGCCCGTCACCCCGCTGGCTCCTTTGGATGTAACCATGGCAACCAATAGCAAGCTGATCTGCGCTTGCAGATCCAGGGGGGTATTCGTGGCTTGGGCCAAGAACACGGCCCCCATCACCATGTAAATATTGGTGCCATCCAGGTTGAAGCTATAGCCCGTAGGAATCACCAGCCCGACGGTAGAGGGAGCACAGCCCAACCCTCGAAGTTTCTGGATCATCTGTGGAAGCACTGTCTCGGAAGAACTGGTGCCCAAAACCACCAGCAACTCCTCTTTGATGTAAGCAATGAAACGGAAGATGGAGAAGCCCGCCGCCCGTGCAATGAGCCCCAGCACCACTACCACAAACAGGGCCGAAGTAAGGTAAAAGCCTCCCATGAGATAACCCAGCTTTTGCAAAGAACCTATGCCATAACTGCCAACGGTGTGAGCCATCGCTCCCAAGGCGCCCAAAGGAGCGAACTTGACCACAATACCCATCACACTGAAAAAAACTTCCCCGGCTTTTTCCAATACATGCAGCACAACCGGCCCTTTCTCGCCCATACGGTTGATGCCAAAAGCCGTAAGCATGGCGACAAGGACAACCTGAAGCAGGTTGTCTCCTGTAAATGCTCCCACAAAGGTTTTGGGAATGACTCCCAGCAAGAACGACGTGGTATTCATTTGCTTCGCCGACCCCTCATATCCATGCACCGAGGCAATTTCCTCAGCACTGAACGTGGAAACGTCCACGTTAAAACCAACCCCGGGCTTCAAGGTGTTGACGACCACCAAGCCGATAATTAGCGCAAGGGTGGAAACTACTTCAAAGTAAACAAGCGTCTTGACCCCTAGGCGGCCAAGTCTTTTCAAATCGCCGATTGAGGCGACTCCATGTACCACCGTGCAAAAAATGATCGGGGCGATCATCATTTTGATCAGGTTGATAAAGCCCTTGCCCAGCGGTTCGAGAGCCTTGCCCTTGTCGGGGAAAAAGTGTCCGATCGCAATGCCAATGGCAACGGCGATGAGAACCTGGATGTAGAGGACGCTATACCAGGGTTTTCTGGGGGCAGGACTGTGCATGAGGAAGAAGCCGGCGATTCAAGCCCGAAACTCCCCCCCAATGCAAGCGGTGTCTCTACTTCGCGGCTTTAGGCGTCACTTTATACCGGCCCGGATTCTTCTGATAAGCGTCCAGGCAGGTGGAGCAGCAAAAAATCACGGTTCCCTGGTCGGTGAAGGCGCGATAGATGACCCGGCCTCCTTTGCCGTCCACCGGACAGATTTCGTTGATGGGTGGACCGCTTTTGGCAAAAACGGCCGTCAGACCGGCAATCCCGACAAACAAGGCAGGAAGAAGCGCTTTCATGGCATCATGGTTGGGTTGCGCCCGTGCCACATGCGTGGGCACAGGCTCAAGGCGTCAACGTCGTCACGATGCCTGACCTTAGAAGGTCTGTTCCATTTGCTGACAAGTGCGCAAGATGCGCACACTCAGCATCAAAACGGGATATCGTCGTCTTCCATCCCGTCGGTGATGGGCCCCTCACCGAAGTCGTCCTGCTGGGCTGGAGGGGCCTGCCGCTGAGGCTGGCGCTGGGGAGCCGAAGAACGCTGCTGGAAGCCTCCGCCACCACCGCCCCCTCCACCGCCGTAGTTGCCACCGCCGCCTCCGCCCCCACCATAACCACTGCCTCCGCCGCCCTGGCGGCGCTGCTGCTGGGGAGGAGGGGAGCTGAAACCTTCGGATTCGTCTCCGCCGCCAAAATTGCCACCACCACCTCCGCCGCCACCCTGCTGGTTGCCCAGGAACTGCATGTTCTCAGCCACCACACGGATCTTGCTGCGCTTCTGGCCCGTGGCCTTGTCTTCCCAGGTGTCCATCTGCAGACGGCCCTCGATGAACACCGAACGGCCCTTGGCAAGATACTGCCCGGCCAGTTCGGCGGTTTTGCCCCAAAGCACGATGTCCAGGTAAGTCACTTCCTCCTGACGCTCGCCGCTGTCCGTCATGTAACGGCGGTTCACAGCGATGGCCATGTCACAGACCGCACTCCCTTTGGGCGTGTAACGCACCTCCGGATCGCGGGTGAGGTTGCCAATGAGCATGACTTTGTTGAAGGAGGCCATATCTGCCCACCTTATCCATCCAGCCGCCCCGGGAGCAACTTTTTTATCTTCTGGCGAAATACCAGATGGCGCTTGAAATTTGCCCAGGGCATTTCCCGGCAGAGATGGCTATGCATCCGTACCTCCTGTCCGGCATTCTCCAGGCGGCGGCCCTTCGGCTACTTCATCTCCAGCTGCTGGTGTAAAAACGCCCACTCGTCGGCAGTTTCCTCGATCACCTTCTTCAAAGCCGTTCCGGCACCGTGGCCGGCACTGGTTTCGATGCGGATCAGCACGGGCGGGCCATCCTTGGCCTGGCAGGCCTGGAGACGGGCGGCAAATTTGAAACTGTGCGCGGGCACCACCCGGTCATCATGGTCCGCAGTGGTCACCAAAGTGGCCGGGTAGCGGGTGCCAGGTTTCAGATTGTGCAAGGGGGAGTAGGCGCGGAGGGCCTTGAACTCGTCCTCTTTTTCGCTGCTGCCGTAGTCGCTCTTCCAGGCCCAGCCGATGGTGAAGTTGTGGAAACGCAGCATGTCCATGACGCCCACGGCAGGAAGCGCCGCTCCGTAGAGTTCCGGACGTTGGGTCATGCAGGCACCGACCAGGAGGCCGCCATTGCTGCCGCCCATGATGGCGAGTTTTTTCGGCGAGGTGTACCCCTCCTTCTGCAACCACTCCGCACAGGAGATGAAGTCGTCGAAGACGTTTTGCTTCGTGAGTTTGGTTCCCGCCCGGTGCCACTCGGCCCCGTATTCGCCACCACCGCGCAGGTTGGCCATGGCATAGACGCCGCCCATCTCCAGCCACACGGCGCGACCGATGGAGAAGCCCGGTGTCAGGCTGATGTTAAAGCCTCCGTAGCCATAAAGCAGGGTGGCATTGCTTCCATCCAGCTTCAGACCCTTTTTGTGGACGATGAACATGGGCACCTTGGTGCCATCCTTGCTCGTGGCAAACACCTGCTTGGTCTCGTAACTGCTGCCGTCAAAGCCCACTTTGGGCTGGCGGAAAAGCGTGCTCTGGCCGCTGGCAACATCGTAGCGGTAGATGGCCCCGGGAGTGGTGAAGCTGGTGAAGGCATAGAAGGTCTGCGCGTCTTTGCGCCGTCCGCCAAACCCGCCCGTGGTGCCGATGCCGGGCAGTTCAATCTGACGGATCAGTTTGCCCTCCAGATCATAGGCCCGCATGTCGGAACGGGCATCCTTCAGATATTCGCACAGCAGCTGTCCGCCGACCGAGGAGACTCCATCCAGCTTGTCTTCCGTTTGCGGCAGGATTTCTTTCCAGTTCTCGCGGGCGGGCCGGGCCACATCGATGGCAATGACGCGGTAACGAGGCGCTTTCAGGTCTGTGCGGAAGTAAAAGACAGAGCCGACGTTGTCGATGAAGTCATAAGCCGCATCAAAGTCATTGAGCAGCTCCACCACCTTGCGCTCAGGCTGGCGGAGGTCCTGGTAAAAGATGCGCTTCTTCGGGTCGGTTCCGTCGGTGACAGAGAAGGTCAGATAGTGACCGTCATCCGTGACATAGGCGTGCAGGCCCCAGTCGGGCTGGTCCGGCCGCTCATAGACCAGACGGTCCTCGCTCTGGGGAGTCCCCAGCTTGTGGAAATAGACCTTCTGGTTTTTGTTTGCCTCTGTGAGCGCAGCCCCCTCCTTCGGTTGCGGGTAGCGGCTGTAATAGAAACCGCTGCCATCCTTGGCCCAGGAAGCACCGCTGAATTTGATCCACTCCAGCACGTCTTCGCGGTCCTTGCCTGCATCGATATCCTTGACGCGGAATTCCTGCCAGTCACTACCGGCCTTGGAGAGGCCATAGACCAGAAGTTTTCCATCCGGGCTGGGGGCCGTCTCCGTAAGAGACGTGGTTCCGTCCTTGGAAAGCGTGTTCGGGTCTAACAAAAGACGCGGTTCGGCATTCGGCGCATCCGCCACATACAGCACGCTCTGGTTTTGCAGCCCGGAATTGCGGCTGAAGAACCAGCGGCCGCCCTCTTCAAAAGGCACGCCAAAGCGCTCGTAGTTCCACAGTTTCTCCAGACGCTCGCGAATTTCAGCACGCTTGGGCAGCTTCTCCAGATAACCAAAGGTCACTTCATTCTGCGCCTTTACCCAGGCCTTGGTCTCCTCGCTGTTGTCGTCCTCCAGCCAGCGGTAGGGATCGGCGACCTCCGTGCCGAAATAGGTGTCCTTGACGGCCCCGTCCTGGCGGGTTTCAGGATACGGTAGCGGCTGGGCAAAAGCGGAAACGGAGGCGGCGGACATCAGGCAGAAGAAAAACGTTTTCATGACTACGGAGCTGCGTCTTGAAATGGTGACAGGAAAGACACTCAAAGAGTTTCAGAGGGAACAGACCGATGCGGGTACAACGAACGTGGCACTTCGCCACAAGCGCCAGTCACCTGTGCGTTGTCAAGCATCTGTCGCAGTGGTGAGTAGCCCGTCGCTGGATGGAATTACATCAGCTCCATGAAACAACGATACTATTCACCCCAATTGCGCCAAAACTTGATTTCACCGCTCTATCACGCGGCGAAAAGAAAGGGCGTTCCAATGACTAAACTGGCCAGTTTGTGGGTGGAACAAGGACTGAAGAAGCTGGAAAGAGACACCCGACGAAGATCTTCCGGTAAATAGCAAAGCGCCAGAAAGCTTGAGGTTTCTGGCGCCCCGGAAAAAGATCAAAATGGCTTCATATAGCCGAGGAAGCCCAGGGTGGCCCCCACCAGCACGGCAATCAGAACGACTCCTCCAACCGGCAGCACTTTGCGCTTGGCCAGGACCGGCAGGAAACCCAGCACCAGCCAGAGGCCCATTTTGACCAGCAGCCATTTGGATGAATACGGA
>DASWXG010000265.1:0-3878 GCA_036405615.1 Prosthecobacter sp.
GGTCATGGCGCCGGGAAATCGCTGCGCGCTGCGACGCCGGGCGCATCAGACTATGGCAGATACCCCTGCGCCCGCAGTCTTTTTTCTTCAACCATGCATGGCACCGCCATCAATGACGCGTACATTCGCAACCCCTTTTCATGCTGCTGCCCGTTCCTTTCCGCCTCTTGTCCGCCGCCCTGTTGCTGTCCCAGGCCCATGGTGCTTCGCTGGATGACGCCAACCAGGCGTTGGACAAGGACCTGCTGCCACTGATCGAAGAGCGCTGCATCGACTGCCACGACGCAGACGCCAAAAAAGGTGATATCAGCTTCGAATTTCTGCGCCAGCCTGGAGGGGCGCGGCATGACATCCGCCTGTGGGGGAAAGTGCGTGAGCAGATCCGCGCCGGCACCATGCCGCCCAAGGCCAAGAAGCCGCTGGAACCCGCGCAGCAGGAGGCCTTTCTACGCTGGATCGAAAACAACGAGCAGGCCGTGCTGGCCATGAAGGAGGGGCATCCGGGAGCCGCCCGCACACGCCGCCTCAACCGCGAGGAGTACAACAACACCCTGCGCGATCTCCTGGGCATTGCCGGACGGCCGGGGGACAAATTCCCCGCCGATGGGGCGGGAGGTGAAGGTTTTGCCAACAACGCCGACACCCTCAGCCTTTCCCCGCTGCTGGTGGAGAAATACCTTGAGGCGGCTGGTTCTGCCATGGGCGAAGTTTGGAAACGGGGAGAACTGCAGGCCCGCCTGTATGCGCCAGTGACCAGCGACAAACTGCCGCCGGATGTGGGCGCGGCCATGGCCTTGAAACCCTTCCTCGCCCGCGCCTATCGCCGCCCGCCCACGGATGCCGAGGTGGAGTCGTTGCTGAACGTTTTCCGCCAGGCCTGGCAGCGCAAGCCCGACTGGAATGAGGCCATGCGCGTCATGTTCAAGGCGGTGCTGGTCACTCCACCGTTCCTGTTCATCGAGGAGACTGCCCGGCCAGATGCGCAGGAGCCGCGCCGCCTTACGTCCTACGAGATGGCCTCCCGTCTCTCTTACTTCCTGTGGTCGTCCATGCCGGATGAGGAACTGCTGAAACTGGCAGGTGAAAACAAGCTGCAGGATGACGCCGTGCTGGAGGCGCAGCTGCGGCGCATGTTGGCGCATGACAACGCCAAAGCCTTCACCAAAAACTTCGGCGGGCAGTGGCTGCGCTTCGAGGAAGTTTTCAACAGTGTGGACCCGGACCGGCGCAAGTTTCCTGACTTCAATGGGGATTTACGCCAATCCATGTACGACGAGATCTATGCGTTTTGCGACAACCTTTTCCGCCGCAACGGCCGCGTGCTCGACTGCCTGGACAGCGACTACACCTTCCTCAACGAACAGCTCGCCAAGGTCTACGAGATCTCCGGGGTGCAGGGCAAGGACATGCGTCTGGTGAAATTCAACAATCCGCGTCGTGGGGGCCTCACCAGCATGGCGGCCATCCTGGCCAGCACCTCCTACCCGCAGCGCACCAGTCCGGTGCTGCGCGGAAAGTGGATCCTGGAGCAGCTTCTCGGTACGCCGCCGCCACCGCCTCCACCCAATGTGGGTTCTCTGCCGGAGGATGACCGGTCATTGAAAGAGACGACCCTGCGCAAACGGCTGGAGGCGCACCGGAACAAGCCTGCCTGTGCCGGTTGTCACACACGTCTTGATCCGCCGGGCTTTGCGCTGGAAAATTTTGATCCGATTGGCAAATGGCGGGACAATGAAAATGGCAAGGCGCTCGACGCCACCGGGACCATGCCTGGGGGCAAGAATTTTGCCACGCCGGCTGAGTTTCGTCGTTTGTTGATGGAGGAGAAAGGTCTTTTTGTCCGCTGCCTCTGCACACGTCTGCTGGGTTATGCCACCGGGCGCGGTGTGGAGCTTCACGACCAGCCCACCCTGCTGCGACTGGAAAAGACTCTGCGGGATGGTGACTACCGCAGCGAGGCGCTGATCATCGCTGTGGTGAAGAGCATGCCGTTCCGATCAAGGATGTGACCCTCACACCAGGCCCTTCAGCACGCCGGTGCTGTCGCCGAAGCGGTCGGCTTTTAGGCCGCCCAGCTGGAGCATGCTGAGGAAGAGATTGCACATGGGGGTGTCGGTGTCGCTGACGAGGTGGCGGCCGCCTTGGAGGCCGCCCCCGTGGCCGGCGAGGACGAGGGGGAGGTTTTTGGGGCTGTGGGCGTTGCCGTCACGCATGCTGGAGCCGAAGAGGAGCAGGGTGTGGTCGAGGAGGGTGCCTTCGCCTTCCTTGATGGACTTCATGCGGTCCAGCAGGTGGGCGAACTGCTCCACGTGCCAGGTGTTGATTTTTTGATACTGCTCCAGCTTCTCCGCCTTGTTTTCGTGGTGGGAGCTTTCGTGGTGGCTGTGTTTGACGCCGTCCAGGAAGGTGAAGCTCTTGCCGCTGACGGCCCAGCCGAACATGAAGGTGCTGACGCGGGTGCTGTCGCTCCAGAAGGCCAGCGTCATGAGCTCCATCATGAGGCGGGAGTGCTCGGTGTGGTCCAGGCGTAGGCGGCTGCCGGGATCCTTTTGCTGGGCCATGGCGGTGTTGATGCGCTGGTCTAGTTGGGAGATGGCGTCCTTGGCGGCGGGGTCGAGATTCTCACCGCTGGCCACGCGGGCGATGTCCGCCTCGATGCGCTGCTCCACGCTGCGGATGCTTTCCAGGTATTCGTCGAGACGGCGCTGGTCATCCTGTCCGACGCGGCCGCGCAGGGCTTTCGCATCTGCGAGCACGAGGTCCAGGACGCTTTTGCTTTCCAGGGCGGAGGCCTTCCGCTGGTCGGCATTTTCGCGGAAGAGGCGGTCGAAGACGAAGCGCGGATTGATCTCCGGCGGCAGCGGCGAGGTGGGGGTGCGCCACGCGATGTGCGAGCCGTAGAGCATCGTGTAGTTCACGTTGAAATCGACGCCTGTCATCACGGGCTCGGTGCCGAGCTCCAGGGAGGGAAAGCGGGCCTGGTTGCCTGCCTGCTGGGCAAAAATTTGGTCCATGCTGACGCCGCAGCGGAGGTTTTTGCCGGTGGTCTTTTCAATCTCGGTGCCGGTCAGCCAGTTCGCTGTCTTGGCATAGTGACCATCGCCGCCGCGGCAGTTCGCATGGCCGAGCTGGGTCAGCACATTGATGTCGCCACGATGCCGCTCCAGTGGCTGCAGGGTGGGGGAAAATTTGAAATCCTTGTCCGTGCCTTCCG
This sequence comes from Prosthecobacter sp., assembly GCA_036405615.1. GTDB lineage: Bacteria > Verrucomicrobiota > Verrucomicrobiia > Verrucomicrobiales > Verrucomicrobiaceae > Prosthecobacter. Next base: position 3,215 of record DASWXG010000265.1, read on the forward strand.
GCGTCCATTTTTCCGGATGAACCCCGTTTGGCATGAACAGCACCCCCATGCGGGTGGGGAAAGCCTTGGCCTGCGCCGCGCGGGCGGTGGGCCGCATGGCGTCCAAAAACGGCAGCGCCACAGTGGCCCCGAGTCCGCGCAGCACGGCACGGCGGGACATGGGATCACGGGGAACAGAAACAAAACTCATGAATTGGGGGTTTCCAAGCTACGCCATCCCCGTGCCAATGCTTGCGGAATTTGAGGGGCTCAAACATGCCGAACAGGGCTTACGCATAAAGCATGCTGACGACTGCGCGGCACCTCATCGGAAGGACGGAAAGGACAAAAAGGACCGAAAGGACGCGATCATCCTTAGGGACACTCTGATTAATTCAACCCTGCCGATATTTGCAAAATAATGAGGTGGCAAAATAATACCGGCAGGGACAGGCAGCCTTTGAAAGTGAAAAGAGAGCACTGTTTTTTGGATCTATTTCAGTCAAATCAAGGCTCCTGTCTGTTTGTCTGCCCATCGCATACCCAGCGGGATTATTTTGCCACATCATCATTTTGCTAAAACCGAATCCACTTCTTAAATCAGCGTCTCCTTAGCAGCCAGATGTTTGCCGTTGTTCATGCACAGGCCCTGCATGCCGAATGTGGAATGTGGCAGGAAACCGGT
>DASWXG010000266.1:0-4842 GCA_036405615.1 Prosthecobacter sp.
TTGCTGAGGCGGAGGAAAGTCTTCACTCCGGTGCCCAGGACTTCTTTCTGGGCCTGCTCCAAACCTTCATGGCCGAGGGCTTCGTAGCCGATCAGCTTCACCTGAGGAAGGGCAGCCTTCACTTCGCCCAGCAGGCGGTGGAAGGTAGGGGAGCTTGTGCGGCCCACCACGATGGCGAGGTCAGCACCAGCAGACTTTTTGGAAGCTTCCACCACGGAGGCAAAAGCCTTGTTGGCAGCTTCCCAAGTGATCTTGGAACCTGCGGCCAGCGGGTAGGCGGAACGCTCAGGATCATAAAGATCCAGAACGGAAGCCTGGGTGTAGCTGTCCAAGCCACCACCCAGCGGATGCAGCGGGTTGCCCTGCAGATGAGTTGGGCGGCCTTCGTGAGTGACGGCGACAATGGAAATCGCACCCTGGGCAGTCGGCTTGGCCGTCGCGTAAAGCAGAGGCTTGCCCGGCACCACCCACTCCACGTGGTCGGTGTAAGGCAGGATGTTCGTCAGAGGACGGCGGCAGGAAGCCAGACCCATCAGCGCTGTGGACGCCCCCATCAGCTTGAGGAAGTCGCGGCGGGAAGTCTCGCGCTCTTCTTCATTGAGGGTGTCACCGGCGGGAAATTCGACGCCAAGCTTGTTCAGAAACTCCGAACGGCGCTCCATTTCACCGGTGCTGCGCCAGTAGCGCTTGCCAGTCTGCGGCTCTTCGGGGTGATTCCAGATGCGTTTCATGTGAGGCAGTAAAAGGGGGCGAAGAGGTTAGCGATGGCAGGCGGTGCAATTTTCCGGCGGCTGCACCTGCCAGTGCTTCTTGAGCTGGCTGCCCACTTCAAGCTGGGTCACCTGCTTGCCAAAAGTTTCAGAAGCCAGGGCGACAAGCTCATCCACAGAAGCGGCTTTCTTGCCCTCGCCGATGACGGCGGCGATTTCGTCCGTATTCACACCCTTGGTCACCAGACCCTTATAGAAAGCAACACGGTCCAGCTGCTCAGGCTTGTAGTTCAGATTGGTCACCTGATCCAGGGGACGAAGCTTCTGCTCCGGCTGGCGGTGGCAATCAAGACACCAGCCCATGGACTGAGGTTCAGCATGCTTCACCACTTCCATCTCATTCACCTGACCGTGGCAGGACTGGCAGGAGATGCCGCGGTTAAGGTGGGCGCTGTGGTTGAAATACACGTAGTCAGGCGCCTTGTGGATCTTCACCCACGGAATGGGCTGCTTGGTCTCCTGAGCCTTCACGACCATCTCCAGCTTGGGATTCGCAGACTGGATGTTACCCTTGCCCGGACCATGGCAGTTGAAGCAGGTCTGGTTGGTGGGCACGTTGGCGTGGCTGGAGTTCTCCACAAAAGAGTGACAATAGCGGCAGTCCAGACCCAGCTGGCCCGCGTGAATCTTGTGGGAGAAGGCCACTGGCTGAGTCGGCTCATAGCCCACCCGTGTGTACTTTGGCGTAAAATAGTACGCAACGCCCACACTCACCCCAAAAGCGATGAATGCGACCCCCACGGCTAGCTTGAGAGGCAGCCAATTGGTCCAACGCGGAAAGAAGTTACCCATAAAATCTCGGTGAATGCGCTTGTGAAAAATTTCACAAGCAGGTTGGAGAATAGAAGTCCGGCAAGGGTTTGCAACTCAGGAAATCATTTTTTTGCTCTCCCGGACCCGCCGTCAGTCGAGGCTGCCCAGGCTACTCCAGCCAGAGCTTATGCCGTTGAAAATCAAAGGTTACTCGATAGTCCTTGAGGAAGCGGTTGCCAATCCGGGGCGGCCCCGGGGCGATGTCGACGCTCACATCCCGCCAGGTTTTTCCAGGCAGAGCCAGAGCGGGCAGCTTCACGGTGCGCAAATTCGCTTCCGCTGATGATAAAGTGCCCCCCACGGCCATAAGATACAGCCCGTGAACAATTTCCCCCTGGTTTTGCACCCCCAGCCGGGCCGCCGTCTCCTCGTTAATCTCCACGCCGTTGAACGATCCCGTATCCACAATGGCCTCCCACCGATGCCGGCCGGAACCAAGTGTCAAAAATGGCACACCCGATTTGATGCGGAAGGAATGTCCACCTCCGGCAGGGACCCGCTGCGGTGAATAGGAATGGCGGAATCCGAAAGTGACCAAGCCAGCCGAATAATCAAAGGTCAGGTAGCTCGCATGGTTCATGGCAATGTCGAACCCCAGCAGATTGTCAGGGAACGAACTGCCTCCCCGGGCGTTGATCACCCGGTTTTCATAAGTCCTCACCAGACAGGCATACCCTGGCAGAGACCAGTTTCCCAGCGTCAGCGGGTCCAGCAGTCCCAACCTGCCTTTTTCATTTCCCGCCACTCCCAGAAGCTGGATTGTTGCGTCTTCGGCAGACAGCATGGGGATACGGTTTTTCACGGCCACCCTTGCCTGCACAAGACTGCGAAAAGCTCCCGTATCCATCAGCATAGGCTGGGGTTTGCCCCCCACTCCGGCCTTCAAAACAGGCACGCCGTTTTGCATCTGGAACGGCACGCTCACAGACCCCGGTGGCAGGTTGCCCTTTTGGGCCATCCGCCGGTGGAATTCGTCACGGGGAATCACCAGCCTTTCCAGCCCGGCCAATGTCCCGGCAGACACCTCCCGATGAACCGCCAATTCGGCGCAACTGCCGACCAGCAGCGGCAACAGGAAGAGAAGGCAAAATCGCATGGGCAGTCGATTACCGCCCCTTGGCCACACTCTCAAGTTCCGGTCCCAAAAACAAACCTCCTCTGCCAGCGGATGAACGCCAGCAGAGGAGGCCACAAAGACAGAAAAGCAACCCGGCCGGATTAGCGGAAGCTCTTCGCAAAGTCATCCGAGGTGGCCTTCGCCACCACCTTGGTCTTCTGGAAGGTGCTCTTCTCGCCTTTCTCGATCAGAATCCGCTCGTAGTCAGCGCTGCTCATCGGCAGCTCAATGGCCTTGTCCTGCCAGGTGCTGAGCAGGATGGAGTTGGCCAGTTCCACACTGAAGATGCCTTCTTCAGCAGGGCTGAGAAGTTTTTCGCCCTTCAGAATGGCGTTGGTGAAGTTATGCAGGATCTCGACATGCTGGCCACCGCTTTCGGCCACCGGAATCTCGATGTGCCAGCTTTCGGGCATCGCAAAGGCAGCCTCGGCTTCCATGCAAAACTTGCTCATCGGCACACGGTTGCGCTGGAAGTGGATCTTGGTGCCGTCGGTCACTGTCAGGCGGCCGTTTTCAGCAGAGATTTCCAGTTTGTTCACGCCCGGGGCTTCGCCGGTGGAGGTCACAAAGGTGGCGGTGGTGCCGTTTTCATACTGCAGCACAGCCGTCACGTCATCTTCCACCTCGATCTCATGGAAACGTCCGAACTGGCAGAAACCGCGCACGGTATTCGGCATGCCGAACATCCACTGGAACAGGTCCAGGTTGTGCGGGCACTGGTTCATCAGCACGCCGCCGCCCTCGCCTTTCCAGGTACCGCGCCAGCCGCCGGTGGCATAGTAGTAGTTGGTGCGGAACCAGTTGGTCACTTCCCAGTGCACGCGGCGGATCTGGCCCAGGTCACCGCTGTCGATGAGGTCCTTGACCTTCTTGAAGCAGGCGTTGGTGCGCATGTTGAACATGGCCGCGAAAATCTTGCTCTTGTCGGTGTGAGCCGCGATCAGGCGTTCGCAGTCAGCCTTGTGCACGGAGATCGGCTTCTCCACCAGGACGTGCAGACCGGCCTGCAGCGCCTCGATACCAATGGTCGTATGGCTGAAGTGAGGTGTGCAGATCAGAATGGCGTCGATCTCTCCGGAGGAGATCATCTTGCTGACATCTGTGAACTGCTTTTCGCCCTCCTGGGCAGGAGGCAGGGTGCCAACGCTTTCGCACATGGCGGTGACGCGCAGCCCGGGCACTTTGCCCGCGCGAATGTTTGCGAGATGGGCCTTGCCCATGTTGCCGAGTCCAACAATGCCGAGTCTGACGTGTTCCATAGAGGCCGCGAGGCTAGCGAGGGGAAAAGCGGCGGTCAACAGCGATAAAGTCACCGCATTTGGTATTGCGGTTTGCCCGCCTGCTGCCTATGGGCAGGACATGGCATCGAAGGGCACACTCTTGATCACAGGCGGCGCGGGTTACATCGGCTCGCACACGGTAAAGCATCTTTTGGAACTGGGAGAGCGGATCGTCGTGCTGGACAGTCTGGTCTTTGGCCACCGGGACGCCCTGCCCAAGGACCGGGTGACGTTTGTCCACGGCGATATGAGCGATGCCTCCTTGGTGGACGAGCTTTTTGCCGACCACCAGCCGGAAGCCGTCCTGCACTTCGCCGCCTTTGCCTACGTGGGAGAATCCGTCACGGACCCCCTGAAATATTATCGCAACAATCTGGCCGCCCCTCTCGTCCTGCTGGAAGCCATGCAGCGTCACGGCTGCAAACGTTTCATTTTCTCCTCCACCTGCGCGACTTACGGCAATCCTGAGCGGGTGCCCATGGATGAAGAGCACCCTCAAGCCCCCGTGAACCCCTACGGGGCAAGCAAGTGGATGCTGGAGCGTGTGCTCAAGGATTGCGACCACGCCTGGGGGCTGAAATCCGTTTTCCTCCGCTACTTCAATGCCAGCGGCTGCGACCTGGAAGGCGAAATCGGCGAAGATCACAATCCGGAAACCCACCTCATCCCCCGCATCCTCATGGCCGCGACCGGGGAGATTCCGGAAATCACTGTCTTTGGAACAGACTATCCGACGCCTGACGGCACCTGCATCCGCGACTACATTCACGTCAATGACCTGGCCAGCGCCCATGCCCTGGCCCTCGATTACCTGCGCAAAGGCGGAGATACCACCCCGGTGAACCTGGGCACGGGCCGCGGC
>DASWXG010000267.1:0-1758 GCA_036405615.1 Prosthecobacter sp.
CAAGTTGTGGATGGCGATGTCTGCACGGCCCGCTGCTGCCAGGCCGATGCCGGCCACGGCGTTGAGCTGGCTGTCAGCCCCGGCCGTCAGGAACGGACCCGGGATGAAGCTGTCGCCTCCGGCCAACACCAGCGTGTTGCCGTAGTCACCTTCCAACCCCTGCACCAGCGCCGCAAGGTTCGGCGCCGTGTCCACGCTCAGCAGCCCGCCTTCCGCGTCCCCGTAATGCAACACCTGCAACGTGAACGAAACCGGCACTGTAAGCGCACCTTTGCCGGGAGAACCAACGTCTGTAGTTTCAGGAGCCTTGAAAGCCTGATAAACACCGGCCTTGGCCGCCACATAACGAGGGGCAACGACCCCGGATGGCACATCCCAAACCAGAGCGTCTGTTTCGCCACCGCCGCCGGAGATCCCCGCGTGTCCGCCTTTGGCCGGAGACCCGTCCGGGAGAAGGAAGCCATTGGCCGCGTAGCTGAAGTAGAAGAGCTCACGGCCCGTGCTGTCAAAAAGAGCCACACCGTCGTCTTCACCAAGCCCCGGGGCACCCGTGGTCTGCACCACCTGCACACTCGGATCCAGCCCCCACCAGGTGCGGAAGGCCGCCGGATCGGCTGTCGTGACAATGATGGATTCACCGGCTGCGATGCTGGTGCCCGCAGGGAACAGATAGCCTGCGCCATTGGCAACAGAACGACTGTCATCATCCCAGGTATAACCAGCAATGCTGACTGTGGTTTCACCATAGTTGGTCAGTTCCCAGTAGTCAGCGGTCCCGCTGGTTCCGGCCTGTTTGGACTGGATTTCCGTCAGCATCAGCAATGCAGGCGGCGAATCGCCATCGTCCTGCACGGTCACCGTTGCCGTGGCCAGTGAAACACCGCTGCCCGTGACGGAAATCAGGACCTGCTGAGCCCCGTCTGCCAGGGCATCATTGACAGCCATGATCTCAAACGTGGCCGAAGACTGCCCTGCAGGAATGACAACAGATGCAGGAACCGTCGCTTCGGTCGTGTCGGACGACACGAGGTGAACCGTCAGGTCAGCACCGGTGTCACCGTAGCGGGACACTGTGCCGACCGATGCAACGCCGGTCATGGCTTCATTGAAACTGGCCGGGGCGGCCACTACCAGCAGCAGATTCGAAGGATCTGTACCAGATCCGGCAGAGCCGCCAGGCGAGCCTACATCCACGCCGCCAGGAGCGGTCACGCCGCCATTCCGGCCATTGCTGGCCGCCATGTAACGAGGCAGGCCACGACCAGAGTTCGGATCCCAAACAAGCGCCTCACTGGCAAGTCCGCCTGCCGAAGAACCGGCATGTCCGCCCAGTGAAGGCAGACCGTTGGACCGGGTAAAGCCGCCTGCTGCGTAGCTGAAAAAGAAGACCTCAATGCCCGTGCTGTCATAGAGAGCGATCCCGTCGTTGACACCGAGGCCAGGGGCTCCCACGGACTGGATCACACGCACGGTTTCCGTCAGTCCCCACCAGGTTCTGAACGCAGCCGGGGAACCTGAAGTGAAGATGATGGATTCACCAGGAGCAATGGACGTTCCCTCTGCTACCGCCCAAGCCAGCGCAGCCTCACGGTTCCGGCCGGAATCATGCCAGGTATAACCATCAAGGTTAACAACTGCAGAACCAAAGTTCGTCAGCTCCCAATAATCACCCACTCCCGCAGGAGCGGATGCCGACGGATTCGAATGCAATTCGGTGAGGAGCAAGTCTGGCAAAGGAGACACGGTGACATTGGCCGT
>DASWXG010000268.1:0-1600 GCA_036405615.1 Prosthecobacter sp.
TGATGACTTCCTGGGCCATGCGGTGGGATACCTCACAACCAGCACGAGAGGCTTCCGGCAGATGCGCAAAGCAAGGCTGCTGGTCAAGCGTAAGCGGGTAGTAGATCTCGCAGCCGACACCGGCCTTTTGGAGATGGTCGCGGAGGGAGTCGCGTTTGCCTTCGCCAAGGACGCGCAAGGTGTACTGGTTCCAGATGTGCGTGTTGTGCTCATACGCCACTGGCAGCACGATCTTGGCCCCCTGCCCTGCCAGCCAGGCGTCCTGGCTGCTGAGGCATTTGCAATGAGAGGGATCTGCCTGCACCACGCCCGGCAGCTTCAAAAGCTCCGCCGTGTAGTGGGCGGCATTGGCCTGGCGCTGCGAGGTGTAGTCACCGTAGTGCTTCAGCTTCACGCTCAGCAGTGCGCACTGGATGGTGTCCATGCGGAAGTTTCCGCCCACGTAGTGATGGTAATATTTTGGCTTGGAGCCGTGCACACGCAGCACTTTGGCAAACTCGGCCAGTTCATCGTCATTGGTGACCAGCATGCCGCCATCGCCAAAGCCACCGAGGTTTTTGCTGGGGAAGAAACTGTAGGTGCCAAAGTCTCCCATGGCCCCGCAGTCGCGGCCCTTGTATTTCGCGCCAATGGCCTGGGCACCGTCCTCAATCACCCGCAGCTGGTGCTCGCGGGCGAGTTCCAGAATGGCATCCATGTCCGCGCACTGGCCAAAAAGATGCACCGGGATGAGAGCCTTGGTGCGCGGGGTAATCTTGGCGCGGGCATCATTGACGTCGAGGTTGAAACAGACCGGGCAGATGTCCACAAACACCGGCACGCCGCCGAGGCGGGAAACAGCACCGGCAGTGGCAAAAAAGGTGAATGCCGGGCAGAGCACCTCGTCTCCCGGCTGGAGGTCCAGGGCCATCAAAGCCAGTAGCAGGGCGTCAGTACCAGATGAAACAGCCAGCGCATGTTTCACCCCCACCATGGCGGCGACTTCTTTCTCAAAGACCTCCATTTCCGGTCCCATGATGAAACGGCCATGCTGCAGCACGCGCGCAAAGGCGGCCTGGAGTTCGGATTCCAACGGAAGGTTCTGGGCGTTGACGTCAAGAAGGGGGACGGACATGGAACTGCGAAAGTCAGAGGGCAAGGCGCGCTGGTCAAGGCTCAAGACGGCCCTGACCGCGCGAAAAGAAAAACGCCTGACCGGACAGGTCAGGCGTCTATCAAAGAAGGATGGCGGCGAAACTCAGGCCTTCGGTGTGTTCGGGCCGCTTTCAGGAAGTTTCGGCGGGGCAATGTAGCCCACCGGAATCTCGCCCGTGAGAGACTTCAGGAAGACGACAATGCTCGCTGTTTCCTCGTCGGTCAGCGTCTTGCCCAGCTGGTGCTCGGCCATCATCTTCACCATGTCCTCAAGGGTTTTCACCGAACCATCGTGCAGATAAGGGCCGGTTTCGGCCACGTTGCGCAGGCTCGCCACCTTGAAGAAGTGCTTGTCGCTTTCCACCTTGGTGGCTTCGAAACGGCCGAAGTCCTTCAGTTCAGGCCAGGCCTTCACCAGGCCCAGTTTGTGATACATGGCACCGCCAATCGCAGGGCCGTTGTGGCA
>DASWXG010000269.1:0-4284 GCA_036405615.1 Prosthecobacter sp.
TGCGCTTCGGCCGGCGAGTCGAAATTCACATACTCAATGTCGAGGTGGAAGATCAGCGACTTGGAGTCTGCGAGCGAGCGGGCGATGTCCAGATCGCGCTCAAGAAACCAGTCCAGTTCGGAGGGGGGACGGAGCTGCGAACGGCGGAACTGGCAGCCGTCGGAATGCGTCAAGTAGGCGGCGGTCACCTGATCGAGAGTTTCTCCGCCGAGAAACTCGATCAACCGCTGCCGTATGGCGTCGTCCCGGTAAAAAGGAGTCATCGTGGTTAATCGTTTTCAGCGCGTCCGGCGCGTGCTGTGATCGGGCCGCAGAAGATCTGAAAAACGCGCGGGGCCGCCAGCAAGAATGCCAGCGATGTCAAAGGAACCCAATTGACCGTTATGAGCAATACCGTCCCCTGTGAAACCTGCGGCAATGTTTACGACAAAGCCTTCACTGTAACGCTGGCCGGAGAGCCGCATGTCTTCGACAGCTTTGAATGCGCCATCCAGTCTCTGGCTCCCGTCTGCGGGCACTGCAGTTGTAGGATTGTCGGTCATGGCGTCGAAGCCGATGGCCGCATTTTCTGTTGTGCCCATTGCGCCGGCAAAGCTGGCGAAACCGGCCTTGTGGACCGCCAATAGACCGGTTCTCGAAAAGAGAACTGTCGCGCGGGTCAGTCTGCGTGACCGCTTTCTGAAGGTGATTCAGAAGGCAGTTTCACCGGCCGCAAAGATTTCGGATGCGCCTTTTCACGGGCTGCCTCCTCCTCTGCTTTTGCCACGATGACTTCAGGAGGGATTTCTTCCGGCGGAACTGCCGTGAGATCGGTTTCTTCAGACATGGCAGATGCGCCCGCAGGCCTCCGGTTCAGTTGGGTTGGCGTTTGGAGATGAAGACCGCCAGCGAGCGGGAAGGCATGGCAAACTGCGGAGCCTTGCGCGGCCGTTTGTCCATTTTTAGCTGCGCTGTCGCCAGACGGAGCTGCCAGGGCGCTGCATCTGGCCCCGGCATCTTGAAATTGACGTCCTCATAGTGGGCATTGATGAGCACAAACACCGAGTCGCTGGAGCGCGGCTGCAGATTGCGGCCGATCTCTTTCAATGCACTGCCCGGGAGCCACATGCCAAAGCATCGCGTAAAGCCGGCCTCCCAGTCCTCGTCCATCATTTCCCGGCCCTCCGGGTTCCACCAGATGACGTCTTTCGGCAGGCCTTCTCCAGCAGGCTGGCCGGTGAGAAAGTTCTTTCGTGAGAGCACCGGTTGCTCCTGTCTCAGGAGAATCAGATCCTTGGCAAAGGCGGTCATCTCTTCGGCGGCAGGGTCCTGCTCCCAGGACAGCCAGCTGATGTCATTGTCCTGGCAGTAGGCATTGTTGTTGCCCTGCTGCGTGTGCCAGCGTTCGTCGCCTGCCAGCATCATGGGCACACCCTGGGAGAGCAGGAGGGTCGCCATCAGGTTCTTGGCCTGGCGAAGGCGCAGGGTTTTGATGCCCTCGTCATCGGTTTCGCCCTCGTGGCCGCAGTTCCAGCTTTCATTGTCGTTGGCTCCGTCCCGGCTGTCTTCCAGGTTGGCCTCGTTGTGCTTGTCGTTGTAGCTCACCAGATCGCGCAGGCAGAAGCCGTCATGGGCGGTGATAAAATTGATGCTGGCATGGGGGCCGCGGCCGCTGTGGTTGTAGAGGTCCGCACTGCCGCTGAGACGTTTGGAAAGTTCATTGGCACGGTCGTTGCCTTTCCAGCAGCGGCGGACCTCGTCCCGGTAACGGCCGTTCCACTCGGCCCAGCCCGTGGGGAAGTTGCCCACCTGGTACCCGCCCATGCCGATGTCCCACGGTTCCGCGATCAGCTTCACGGTGGAGAGAACGGGATCCTGGCCGATGGCGTCAAAAAAGGAGCTGAGTTTGTTCCAGCCGAAAAGCTCGCGGGCCAGGGCGCTGGCCAGGTCAAAACGGAAGCCGTCCACATGCATCTCCGTCACCCAGTAGCGCAGACTGTCCATCAGCAGCCGGAGGCCGGAAGGGTTCTCCATGCTCAGCGTGTTGCCGCAGCCAGTGAAGTCTTCGTAGTAGCGCGGGTGTTCCTGGGACAGCCGGTAGTAGGAGGCATTGTCCACCCCGCGGAAGGAAAGCGTGGGGCCGCGCTCGCTGCTTTCGGCGGTGTGATTGTAGACGACGTCCAGAATGACTTCGATCCCCGCCTGATGCAGGCGTTTCACCATGCCTTTGAACTCGCGCATGGCCGCATGAGGATCCTGCGTGCTGGCATAGGAGGGCTCAAAGGCAAAGTAGGAGAGCGTGTTGTAGCCCCAGTAGTTGGTGAGGCCCTTGTCCTGCAGAAATGAATCGTCCAGATGGTGATGCACCGGCAGCAGCTCAATGGCTGTCACCCCCAGCTTTTTCAGATAGTCCATGGCTTCGTCAGAAGCCAGACCTGCGTAGGTGCCCCGGAGATTCTCCGGCAGGCTGTTCAGCTTTTGGGTGAAGCCTTTGACATGCAGTTCATAGATGATGGTGCGGTGCCAGGGGGTCTGGGGTGCGGCATCTCCCTCCCAGTCAAAGCCGGGGTCCATCACCATGCCCAAGGGGGCGAAAGCGGCCGAGTCCTCGCTGTTGAACGAAAGGTCTGCCGATTCATCGTCCAGGGTATAACCAAAAAGGCTGGGCGACCACTCTTTCAGCGGACGGCCGATGGCCTTCGCGTAAGGGTCGAGCAACAGTTTGTTAGGGTTGAAGCGGTGCCCGTTGTCCGGATCATAGGGGCCGTGGACGCGGTAGCCGTAGAGCTGGCCTGGTTTGATGCCGGGGATGAACCCGTGCCAGACCTGGTTGGTGCGCTCCGGCAGCTCTATGCGGGTTTCGCCACCGCCTTCGGCACTGTCAAAAAGACACAGTTCGACTTTGTCGGCGTGGGCTGAAAACAGGGAGAAATTGACGCCATCATTCAAGATCGTGGCACCAAGGGGGAAGGGGACGCCAGGACCGACCGGGAGAGTTTCGTTCATTGCCGCTTGTTCGGTTTTGGCGGCAGCCGCGGTTGTATCCCGCGAGATTCTTTATCTGCTACCAATGTTCTTGATGAGCGTTGACAAGCGAACGTTCTTCGCCGGATACTCGCCTTTCTGCAATCTTCCCGGCATGGCGCGATCCAAAACTCTCCCACTTCCGCGTCTCGAAAAGGCGCCTACTGGCATCACTGGCTTTGACCAGATCACGGGAGGGGGGCTGCCGAAAGGAAGGCCCACTCTTGTTTGCGGCTCCGCCGGTTGCGGCAAGTCTCTCTTCGCCACGGAGTTCCTGGTGCGCGGGATTCTGGAATACGACGAACCCGGTGTGCTGATGACTTTTGAGGAGACCGCGGACGACATCCGTAAAAATGTGGCCTCGCTCGGGTTTGATGTGGACGACCTCATTGCCCGCAAAAAACTCGTCATCGACCATGTCCATGTGGACCGCAGCGAAATCGAGGAGAATGGCGAGTATGACCTCGAAGGGCTCTTCATCCGCCTGGGCTATGCCATCCACAGCATCGGCGCGCGCCGGGTGATGCTGGACACCATTGAAACGCTTTTCTCTGGCCTGAGCAACCAGGCCATTCTTCGCTCTGAACTGCGCCGCCTGTTCGGCTGGCTGAAGGACCGTGGCATGACCACTGTCATCACAGGTGAGCGTGGTGAAGGCAGCCTCACCCGCCAGGGGCTCGAGGAGTATGTGTCCGATTGCGTCGTCTTGCTGGACCATCGCGTGCACGGCCAGATCTCCACACGCCGTCTTCGCGTGGTGAAGTACCGTGGGTCCACGCATGGTACGAATGAGTATCCTTTCCTCATTGATGAAAAGGGCATTGCCGTGCTGCCCATCACCAACAGCGCCATGGACTACGATGTGTCCAATGAGCGCGTCAGTTCCGGCATTCCGGCACTGGATGAGATGCTGGACGGCAAAGGTTATTATCGCGGCAGCACCGTCCTGCTTAGCGGCACGGCCGGTACCGGCAAGAGCAGTGTCTGCGCGCATCTGGCGTTGGAAGCCTGCCGCCGCGGGGAGCGCTGCATGTATTTCTCTTTTGAAGAGTCGCCTGCGCAGATCCTGCGCAACATGAAGTCCATTGGCATTGATCTCGCCCCTTATATCCGCAAGGGGCTGCTGGAGATCCACTCGGCCCGCCCCACCGTCCATGGGCTGGAAATGCATCTGGTGCGCATGCACAAGCTGATCGAGACTTTTGCTCCGAAGACGATCATTGTTGACCCGGTTTCAAATTTGCGAAACGCCGGCACCCAGGATGACTCCAATGCCATGCT
>DASWXG010000270.1:0-4857 GCA_036405615.1 Prosthecobacter sp.
CGCAGGACCTGTCCCCAAACATCATCAACCATCGAAAGATCAAATGAGGCCAGCAGCCTTCAGCGTCTTGAAGGCGCCGTTCTTGTCCAGCGTCTTGAGGGCGCGGGCGGTGAGTTTCACCGTGACCCACTGGTTGAGCTCTGGCACGAAAATACGCTTCTGGCGCAGGTTCGGGAAAATCACGCGCTTCACGCGCTTGGTGATGTGCTTACCGATACCACCTTCTTTTTTGGCTTTACCGCTGCGATGGATGTGGTGGCCGCGGGTAACGCCGACTCCGGTGATTTGACAGATTTTGGCCATTTGATTGCTCCTTTGAAAAAAAATTGGGGCGAGATAGTAGCTGAGGACGCAGGCGTGTCAACCTCAGAAACGTCTTTTTACGCCTTGTTGGTTAGTAGTTGAAGATTTCGCCGTCCTTGAAAAAGCGTTTCAGTTCCACCGCAGCAGCTTCCGGAGAATCAGAGGCGTGAACGACGTTGGTCATCTTGTCGCTGCCGAAGTCACCGCGAATGGTGCCCTTGGGAGCTGCTTTGGAATCGGTTGGGCCAAGCAGGTCACGCACGTGGGAAATGACGTTTTCCCCGCCCAAAGCCACGGCAATAACCGGCTTGCTCTTCATGAAACCGGCCACTTCAGGGAAGAATGGCTTGTCGGCAATGTGGGAGTAGTGATCCTTCAGCACTTCGTCAGTGAGCTGGATCATCTTGATGCCGCGCACGCGGAAGCCTTCGGCCTCCAGACGCTTGAGGACTTCGCCGTTCAGACCTTGGGCGACGCAGTCGGGCTTCAGCAGGAGGAGGGATGTTTCTTGGGCCATAGGTGGGGGTTGGAAAAAGGGCGCAGAAGGTGCTGTCCTTGTACGTTGCCGTCAAGCCTGGACCTCAAGGAATCTGGCAGACACGACGGCGGCGGAAGGTCAATGCCAGAGCCGCCAGCCCCAGAAACAGCGCACGGGACGGCTCCGGAGCCACAATGATGATGCCGTGGCTGAGGAAATAGTCCGTGTTCCAGAACAGGCCGCCACCGAGAACTGCCTGGCTGAGATCCAGGTCTGCCAGGGTGAACTGACCGCCGGAGCCATTGGCATTCACCACCAGACTGTTCCAGTCCAGCAGGTTTAAAACCTCCCCGCCTGTCGGCACATAGCCGTCACCCAAGACCACCCGCATGCTGCTGCCCGCATCCAGGGTCAGGGTCCCGTTCACGTCCAGAGCGTCATGGTTGCCAAAGGCGTCATTGAGAAGAGCTGCGGCAGGCAAAGTGTTGGGATTCGAGGTGTATCCGGTGGCACCGTGCAGGCTGAACACCACACGCGGAACCGCAGAGGAAGCCCCGTCTTGCAGAATGAGGTTGTTCTGGAAGGTCAGCTTCCCTGCCCCGTTTCCGGCGGTCAGGATGTCGCTAAGGCTGCCGCTGGCGCCCGGTCTCAGAACAGCCGTCCCACCCAGGGTCAAATTGCCCGTCACAGTGCCGCTGCCACTGATGGGGACGCTCCCGGAGGTAGGGGTGAAAGCATAACCACCGCCGGTACGCCCGGTCAGGCTCAAGGTCCCGCCGACGATGTCCAGCCAGGTGGTGCTATCAAAAGCGCCCGCGCCACTGAGAGCGAGCGTTCCCTGAGTGATACGGGTCGTGCCGGTATAGGTATTGGCCTTGCCCAGGGTCAGCGTTCCGGTGCCGCTTTTGGCCAGCCCCAGATTTCCCGCCAGAATGCCACCTGTTTTCCCGGCCGAGGCAGCCAGGGTGCCGAAGCTGTAGCTGCCGGAGTTGTTGACGGTGAAAGTGGCTGGCGTGGAACTTGTGTTGGTGATGGTCTTGTTCATGTCCCCCAGTTCCGCCAGGCCGGCCACTTGCTGGTTAAAACCGTTCAGGTCAAACGCGGCGAACTCCACACTGGAGCCGTTGCCCAAGGTCATGACGGTGCCCACCGGCAGACGGTTGTCACCGCCATCAATGGCTAGCGTACCCACCACCACAAAGGTGTTCACAAAGCTGTTGGCTGCATTGGCCAGCACCACCCGGCTTGCCGTGTTGTTGTCATTGCGGATCGCCAGGTCAAACCCGTTGCCGCCGTCTGAAACAGCACCGCTGACATATAGGGTGCTGCCGTTGATGGCCCCTAGGCGCGTTCCGTTTGCACCTGTGCCAGAGCCAATGGTCACCGGCCCGGCCCAGGTGCTGGTACCACTGCCGCTGGAGCGCAAGGCCCCGTTGCTGCCGACGCCCTGGCCGTTGATGATGATCGCCTCAGCCGTGATGGTCCGGCCTCCGTTCAGATCCAGTGTCGCGCCCGTGGCCACCGTGGTGCCGTTTACAGTGCCGCCCAGGGCAGCATCATTGGCCAGTTGCAGGATACCGGCCGTCACCGTCGTCTCGCCAGTGTAGGTATTGGCCCCGGAGAGTGTCTGTGTACCAGTGCCCAGTTTGGCAATGGCGAGCACACCATCATCATCCACACCATTGCCGTCGCGCAAAATCCCGCTGTACGTCAGGGTCGCTCCCGTGCTGAGAGTCAGGGTGCTGGTCCCGCCACCTTCGTTCTCAATGGTTCCCGAACCAGACACACCGCCCAGGGTCTCCGACCGGCCCAGCAACTGAAACACATTGTTCGCTCCCATCGTCAGGAGGCCGGTGTCGGCAATCTGGTTGGGCTGGCCCAGTTGCAGAAGCGCGTTGCCCGTCAGTGTCAGCCCGCCACCAACGGCATTGCCGCTGGTCTTGCCCAGAACAAGCGTCCCGGCATTCACCGTTGTGAGGCCCGTGTAGGCATTCGCGGAACCGCCGTTCAAGGTGAGAATGCCCGCACCGTTCTTGGTCAGAGTTCCGGTGTTGATCGCCACAGGATCTGAGATCGTGATATTGCCCTGGGCATCCAGGGTGAGGTTAAAGGTTCCCGTGATGGCGTTGCCGCTGGCCACGTCGATTGTCAGCGAAGATCCGGTATCCGCCTGGATCTCAGCCGCGGCCGCCAGCGTGATGGTGCCTCCCCAGATATTGGTACCGTTCTGGTTGCGCAGAGCCCCGGCATTGGACACGCCGGAACCGGAAAGCGTCAGCGCTTCAGCCCCTACTGTGATGCTGTTTTGCAAGACCAGAGAAGCTCCTCCTGCCACAATGGTTCCCGAAGCAGCCGCGCCGCTGCCGGTGATGCCAAGGCCGGTTGCTTTCGTGATCACCAGCGACCCTGCATTGATGGAGGTGGTGCCGGTGTACGAGTTGTTGTTGATGCCGGAGAGCGTCAGCGTGCCGGTGCCTTCCTTGACGAGGGACAGGTTGCCGGTCAAAGCGCCGTTGGTGGTCGTCGTTCCAAGGTTGGCCGTGGTATTGGTACGCACCGTAAACACCGAATGCACCGAGGCATTGCTGTTGGTGACGGTCTGGCTCATGCCGCCCGTCCCCGGAGGCACCGGGGCCACCGAGGCGGTCGTAAGTCCCCCCACCTCCTGGTTGAACCCGCTAAGGTCAAAGAGCGCGCTGCCCTGGTTCGAGTTGTTGCCCAGCGTCAAGGTACCGGCCGCTGGCAACGCGTTATTGGCACCGATGCCCAGCTGGCCCACCACCAAAAAGGTGTTGCGATAGGTGTTGTTAGTCCCGGCCAGGATCACCTTGCCCGTCGCCGTGTTGGAAGACCGGATCGCCAGGTCAAAGTTGCCACCGTTGTCCGTGATGTTTCCGGAAATCGTCAGATTGCC
This sequence comes from Prosthecobacter sp., assembly GCA_036405615.1. Taxonomy (GTDB): domain Bacteria; phylum Verrucomicrobiota; class Verrucomicrobiia; order Verrucomicrobiales; family Verrucomicrobiaceae; genus Prosthecobacter. Next base: position 3,696 of record DASWXG010000270.1, read on the forward strand.
GGTTCCCATATTTCCGAGACGCGCTCCGCCGATGGTTCCGCCGCCCGTGCCACCGCCAAGGATGACAGGGCCTGCCCATTCACCGCTGGTATTGCCGACTCGCAGAGCACCGGAGTTATCCGCAATGCCGCTGCCGTTGAGGGTCAGCGTTTCACCCGTGATGGTCACGCCATCCAGTTGCAAGGCGGAACCTGCCTGCACGACCCCCCCGCCGTCCGTCGAACCAAAAGCCTGGGCGTGGCCGGCCACCACCAGACCGGTGGTCCCGGTATTGAACACGCCCGTAAAGGCGTTGGCACCGCCCAGGGTCAGCGTTCCGTTACCGCTTTTGGTTATGCCGTGGGCTCCGCTGATGCTCCCCGTCACGGTCAGCCCCCCTGTCCCGGCATTGAAGATGCGCGCAGCGTCCAAAATCAGGTCCATCTGCAATGTCTGCAGGCTCGCACTGTTGTTCACCAGATTTCCTCCCAGCGTCAGTGCATTGCCGGAAAGGACAAATGCCCCGGCACCGCTGTTGAAGGTGATGCCTGCCGCCGTAAAACCCGTGAGGTCATTGACCGGCCCCAGGCGCGTGGCACCACCAAACTGCAGTGCGGCGCTGCCGTTGCTCGCTGGCACCGCCCCAGTCCAGTTGGCACTTTCAGACCAGTTGTTAGACCCGCCAGCCCCGCTCCAGACGGCCTGGGCATGGAGTCCGGCCGGGGTCACCGCCGAGGTGACAAACAGCAAAATGGCAAGGCAAAGCCCGAAGGACAGGAAGCCTTCAGGCCGGGGGGAAAACAAAACGGTCATGGCTGGGGGGACAGGTAAAACGCCGGGTGAAGCGCCCCGCTTTCCCAAAATGGCTGGTGGGAAAACGGGGGGGCGAAATTACTGCCTGGCCGTCCGCAAGCAAGCCCGGCTTAGGTCCCAACAATGTCGTGAATGTCGATGAGATACATCTGACGCCCCTTGTTGTGAGGCGAGTCAATGCAGACGAGGCGGCCATCCCGGCTGCTGCGGGGATGGTTGTCACAGCGCCATTCCCCCGTGTAAAAAGCAGGGCTATAGAAGTGTCCCAGATCCACCCTCCGGTCTGTGGGAATGTGGTACACGTAGGGCGTCTGCATGCGCTGTTTGTCCGGGTAGCAGTCATTCAGCACCCATTCGTTCCGCGTTTTTG
>DASWXG010000271.1:0-7228 GCA_036405615.1 Prosthecobacter sp.
CCGGAAAGCATTGCCGTGCAGCATGGCCGTGTCTCTGTCCACGCCCCGCCAGGAGCTCAGGGGTTTGTGGTGGATACTCCAGGCGGCAGATTTGTGGACCTGGGCACTGAATTTGGCCTGGCCATCGGCCATGACGGAGAAACCCCCGTGGTGCTGACCGAGGTTTTCACCGGTGAAGTGGAGGTGCTGGCCACTGCCACACCGACACGCCTTTTCAAAGGCGACAGCCGCGCGCTGGTGCGTGAAACCGGGCAAGCGGCCCTGCTGACCTCGTTGGATGAAGCCCCCATCACGCTGGTGAATCACGCCCGTGTTCTGCCCACTGTCTCCAAGCCTGAAACAGAGACCAATCTTGCGCTTGGCAAGCCGGTATCCAGCCCCGGCTATTATGCCCACAAGCACGGGTCCGTTTTTCCACCCGAGCGCCTGACAGACGGGCGGCTCAACGATTCCGGTGTTCCTGGTGACTGGGGTTTCTGGCTAGCACCTAACCAAGAGGACGGTGAATTCACTGTCGATCTGCAAACCCCCCAGACCGTGGGCCGTATTTCGCTGCAGAACACCAACAACCGCAGCATCGGGGACCGCGGGCTGGCCGGTTTTGAAGCCTACGGCTCCCTGGACAACGAGACTTTCTTTCCTCTGACTCGTGGCGAACTCCCGAGAATCAACCAGGGCAAAGGCGGTATTTTTCCTTTTCATGACTTCACCTTCCCGCCTGTGACCGTCCGCTTTGTCAAACTTGTTGGTACCTCCCACTACCGGCACCCTGCCCGGCCGCCGCATCGCAAGGACCATGGCGGCGGTCTGAATGAATTCCGCCTTTTTGCCCGATGAAACGCCTGATGATCTTGCTGCCGGTTTTGGCCCTGAGCGGAGTCCCCTCCTTCGCTGAAGTAGACTTCTCCCGCGACATCCGCCCCATCTTGAACGCGCATTGTGTCGCCTGTCACGGCGGGGTTAAAGAGGCGGGCGAAGTCTCGTTTATCTATCGCGACAAAGCTCTGGGCAAGGGAGAATCCGGAAAACCGGTCATTGTTCCCGGCAAACCGGACGAATCTGAAATGCTGGTTCGCATTCTTTCCGGGGATTCCTCAGAGGTGATGCCCAAACCCGCCCACGGACCGCCTCTCTCCAAAAACGAAGCGGCTCTCATCCGCCAATGGATCAGCGAGGGAGCGCCCTGGAAAGAGCACTGGTCATTTGTCCCGCCGGTCCGACATCCCGCCCCGGCCGTGCAGCGGAAGGACTGGCCGAAGCAAGACCTTGACCGTTTCATTCTGGCCCGCCTCGAAAAAGAGGGGCTGGCACCGGCCCGTGAAGCCGCGCCCGCGGCTCTCCTGCGCAGAGTCTCGCTGGACCTCACCGGCCTGCCACCCACGCTTGCTGAGTTGGATGCCTTCCTGGCAGATCAAGATCCCAAGGCGTACGAAAAGCAGGTGGGCCGCCTTTTGGACTCTCCTCATTTTGGCGAACGCTGGGCCTCCGTGTGGATGGATCTGGCGCGCTATGCTGACTCCGAAGGGCTGGGGCAAGATCACCGCCGGGACGTCTGGAAATACCGCGACTGGCTGATCCAAGCGTTCAACCGCGACATGCCCTTTGACCAGTTCACCATCGAACAACTGGCGGGAGACCTTTTGCCCGGGTCGACTCTGGACCAGCGCATTGCCACCGCCTTCCACCGGCTTACCCAGGCGAACAATGAGGGAGGAACCGATGATGAAGAGTTCCGCGTGGCCGCCGTCATGGACCGCGTGGCAACCACCTGGGAAGTCTGGCAGGGGCTGACCATGGGCTGTGTACAGTGCCATTCCCACCCTTACGACCCGATCCAGCACCAGGAGTACTACGCGTCCATGGCCTTCTTCAACAGCACGGAAGACGCGGACATTCCGGAAGGATTTCCGCTCCTTTCCGTACCCGTGGACAACCGCAGGCACGCGGAGTCAGGCCACCTGCAAGACAGCATCCGCAAGCTGGACATGCAGTTTTTCCACCTGCATCAGGGCGTGTCTGAAAGCAGTTCCTGGCAGCCCACCACGGGCATGACGGGCGAGGCAAAAAAAGCCCGGCTGGAGATCCGCCGGGAAAAGTCTAACGAAGAGTTTCGCACAACGGGCAATGTAACGGCAGGTGCCGTCTTCACGCTGAACATTCCCCTCCCGGTACAGCAGGCTCCGGTCACAGCCATCAGACTGGAGATCCTGCCGGTGGATGAGACCACCGCGCTGCACACCCCGGAGTGGGGTTCCCTGATCCAGAAAATCAAACTCGAAGTGGTGGGACCAGACGGTAACTTGCGGCTCGAAGCCCTTGCCGAAATTCTGCCTGACGAGGCGCATCCACCGTTTGATCCCAACGGCTCTATCCAGGGTGCCAAACGCGGCTGGGGAGCCTACACCAAACTGGACCGTCCCCGCTCCGCAGTTCTCCTCCCAGCCCGGCCAGTGCGCCTTGGAAAAGGGGAATCGTTGCGCCTGACCTTGGAGCATTCCAGTTTCTCGGCCGGTGGCAGCTTTCCTCTCGTCACCAAACGCGGCAGACTTTTTCTTTCCACCGATGCACGCTGGAGCGGCCTCCTGGCAGACAGCCGGGTTTCAAACATCCGCAAGGACCTGGCTCAGGCACGCAAGAAGCTGAAGGCGATCCCCTCCACCACTCTCCCAGACATGCGGGAACAGCCCACCAGCCTCCGCCGCCCCACCCATGTGTTTGTCCGTGGCAACTGGCTCAGCAAAGGAGAAGCAGTCGCCCGCCCGAACACCCCGCGTGTGTTCTCCCCCATGACCGGAAATCCTGACCGGCTCGCACTCGCGCGCTGGATCGCCTCACCGGCAAATCCGCTGACAGCCCGGGTGGCGGTCAACCGTGTGTGGCTGGAACTCTTCGGGACCGGCATCGTTCCCACTCCCGAAGACTTTGGATCTGCGGGTGAAAAACCCACGCACCCGGAACTCCTTGACACACTATCCGTTAGGCTCCAAGCCGACATGAAGTGGAGCCTCAAGACATTGCTCAAAGAACTGGTCACCAGCGCCACCTACCGCCAGGACGCCACCATCCCGGCTGACCTTCAGGAACGAGACGCGGATAACCGCCTGCTCGCCCGTGGACCGCGGCAGCGCCTGACTGGAGAAATGGTCCGTGACCAGGGCCTGCTGGTGTCGGGTCTGCTCGCCGACAGACAAGGAGGGCCACCTGCGTTTCCGCCTTTGCCCGCCGGTGTCTGGACGCCTTTTGACAACGACAAGTGGACCACTCCGGCCACCGGCGCACCGGAAAGATACCGTCGTTCGGTCTACACCTATTGGAAGCGCAGCATCCCCTACCCAGTCTTCAACACCTTCGACGCCCCAGCACGGGAACTTTGCAGCAAACGCCGGATCGTTTCCAACACACCGCTTCAGGCCCTAACCATCCTGAACGACCCGGCATTCCAGGAGTTCTCCGCAGGCCTTGCTCACCGGATGACAGGCGAGTTTTCCGGCAGCCTGGAACAGCGGCTTTCCACCGCCTATCGCACTGCCACCAGCAGGACGATCACCCCCGCGAGACTCAATGAACTGAAGTCCCTTTTTCTCGAATTGAAACAGGAGTACCTGACACAGGAAAAGTCCCCAAAGAACGCATCCCCGACGGCGGAAGAAGCCGCCTCCACCGTGGTGGCCTCCGTGCTGCTGAACCTGGATGAAGCCCTGACCCGCTAAAGTTTGAACCGCCCGTTCACCCCAGCTACCGCGCCATGATCGCCGAACATCTCCAGCATCTGACCCGCAGGCATTTCCTGCAACAATGCCCCACCGGCCTCGGTGCCTTGTGGCTGGCGTCACAAGGGCAGGCGTTTGCCGCGCCCAAGGTCAGCATCAGCCATGCACCGGATGCTCCCCTTGCACCTCTGACGCCCAGCTTTGCCCCCAAGGCCAAACGGGTGATCCACCTCCACATGGTGGGGGCACCCAGCCAGCTCGAACTGTTTGACTACAAGCCGGTGCTGGCGCGCTTCGACGGCAAGACCTGCCCGGACGAATACCTGAAGGGGCAGCGTTTTGCCTTCATCCAGGGTGTGCCGCGCATGCTCGGCCCCCGGTTTCCTTTCCGCCAGCATGGCCAGTCAGGTGCCTGGATATCAGACCGCCTTCCCCACCTTGCCAGCCATGCGGACAAGCTGTGTTTCATCAAAACCATGCAGACGGACCAGTTCAATCACGGTCCGGCTGAACTGCTGGTGCACACGGGAAACCAAAACCTCGGTCACCCCTCCATGGGCGCGTGGGTCACCTGGGGTCTCGGCACGGAGAACCAGAATCTGCCTGGCTTCATGGTGCTCATTTCCGGCGGCCGCCTTCCACGTGTGGGGGCTTCGCTCTGGGGCAGCGGTTATCTCCCTTCCGTTTATCAAGGCGTTCAATGCCGCTCATCCGGAGACCCTGTGCTCAATACCACGAATCCTCAAGGGGTGACACGGGACATCCGCCGCAAGGCTCTCGACAGCCTCCGCCGGCTCAACGAACAGACCCACGCGGACTTGGGTGATCCGGAAACCATCACCCGGATCGCCCAATATGAGATGGCCTACCGCATGCAGGTCTCAGTGCCAGAAGTCATGAGCATCCGGGACGAACCAGCCTCCGTGCTGGACATGTACGGCGCAGTGCCCGGCAAGGAGTCCTTTGCCAACAACTGCCTGCTGGCCCGCCGTCTGGCAGAGGCAGGCGTACGCTACATCCAGCTCTTTGACTGGGGCTGGGATTCCCACGGAGCCAGCGCGGTGGAATCTCTCAACGAGGGATTCATGAAGAAATGCCTCAACATGGACCGGCCCGTGGCCGCGCTTCTGTCCGACCTCCAGCAACGCGGACTGCTGGAAGACACTCTGGTGGTCTGGGGCGGTGAGTTTGGCAGAACGCCCATGCAGGAGAACCGGGGCGGCAGTGAAAACAAGTTTGTCGGCCGTGACCACAACCCCAATGCCTTCACCTACTGGATGGCTGGCGCGAGTGTGAAACCGGGCATCACCCATGGTGAGACCGATGACATGGGCTACTACCCGGCAGTGGATCCGGTGCACCTGCGCGACTTTCACGCCACGCTATTGCACCTTTTTGGTTATTCTCACGAACGCCTGTCCTTCCCTTTCCAGGGCCTGGACCAAAAGCTCACCGGCGTGAAAAAGGCACGTGTGATCAAGGACATCCTCGCCTGATGCCGGCGCATCAGGCCGGTCAGTTCAAAGGGTGGGCAAGGGATGTGCAAACAGCTCCTGCACCCGGCCGGCCAGAGCATGCCCCAGCTTGGCGTGTTCCTCAGCTTCCAGATGCAGGCAGTCCACCGGGCTGGCAGTCACCACATCCTGGCTGTTAAAATAGTCGCAGCCGAGCAAAGAGGCCGTCGCTTCATAGAAACGGGGAAACTGGGCACTGCGGGCTTCACCGTCCGGGAATTTGGCGGCAAGATCCGGCAGATCTGCCATGTCCGCCACCTTGGGTGGACACACCAGCAGGAGGCGCGGAGCCGCATTGTTCGGCCCGGCATCACTGGCCAGGATCATCCGGCCAAGAACCCCGGCACCGTTGGCAATCTCCCCCGGCGGCATGTTGAACGTGGCCTTCAAATCGTTGCTGCCCAGCATCAAGATCACCAGGTCAATCGGCTTGTGGCTTTCCAGGCAGGCCGGCAGGTAATCCTTGCCTTTGCGGCAAATGTTCAGCGGATCTTCGTGAACTGTGGTACGACCGTTCTGACCTTCTTCCACAATGCGGAACTCCGGCCCCAATTCACGGCCCAGCACGCCCGTCCAGCGCTCTCCTGGGCCATGACGCCGGGGATGCGCGGAAGCTGCGCTCGTAGGGTCGTATCCCCAGGTGTTGGAATCGCCAAAGCAAAGGATGGTTTTCATGGAAGGGCGCGGAGGAGCAAGTCAGGTAAAGTGAACTGCGGGTACCATCCACGTGTGATCGGCACTTGCAAGCTACACCCTTCCGCAATGGCAGCATGACGTTCCACACGAGCTTGCTTTTTATCATCGCCGAACTCATGAGGACTTTGTTAGCTGGCAAGCAGGCAGACAGAAATCTGGTTCTTGCATCATCTCTAGAGCTCCCCTTCATGATTACAATCTCCGGCCCGGCAACCCACTGTCAGCATACGGTCAAAGTGACACGCGGCGGAGAACGCAGCGCCCATACGCAATACATCCAGTTCTTCCGCATCAACGGCCAGCAAGTTACGTTTCAAAGCTCAAGGCCCGTCAGCATTGCCGACGGTGACGAAATGGTGGCTGCCGGTGTGGTGGGGGAGGCAGGCATGACCGCCTACGCAATACGGAATATGAACACGGGAGTCTCGGTCCACAGCGGCACGGCCAGCCGGATCATCCTGGGTATTTTCATCGTGTTTTTCGGCCTGTTTTTCACCAACGTCCTGAGCCGTGTTATCGGAATGGCTTGCTCACCGCTCCTGATCGTTTTCTTCGGAGTGGCGATTTTCCAGTTTAACAAGGCCCGGCTTGCTGGGTCTGCCATGCGACAGGTACAGAGCTACCGAGACGCATAACATTTCCCTTCGCCGGTCTGGCATGGCCTCATGCCGCAACCACACCTCACTCTTTAAACTCCTTCAAATCAGGGATGCGGGTGAAGGCGATCTTGGTGCCGGAGAAAGTCTTGACCGAATCAGGCGCAAAACCCAGAGCGATGCTGTCGCGGCCAAAGTCCTGGTTGATCTTGTCCATGATCTCCGACAGCCGGTTGCGCCTCTCAGCATCGGCCGAAACCGTGCCCCCCAGCATGGAAAAAAGGTCCATTTGCACCGGCTGCCCTTCCGACTCCAGATCAAACAGAGTCACTCCGATTTTCTTGATCCGCTGTCCTGGAATCTGGGCCAAAGCCCGTTCCCAAAGCACCTCCAGACTTTTGGTCAGGGCATAGCTGTCCGACACAGGTGAAAAACGCAGATGCGCCTTTCCTTTTTCGCCGCTCTCGGTTCGCAGACTGAGGTAGAGTTCACTCGCACGGCATTTGGCGCGCCGCAGTCGGCTGGCCGTTTTCAGCAGCAGACGCTGGGCCACCACCTTCGCCTCCGGAGGCTTGCGAAACTCGGGCGAGAGCACATGGCTGTGACCGATGCTTTTGGGCGGCGCGTTCTCCAGATCATCAAAATCACCGTCCAGATTTTCTCCATGCAGGTGCTTCCAAAAACGTTCCCCTCCCACACTTCCCCAGGCCTG
>DASWXG010000272.1:0-2934 GCA_036405615.1 Prosthecobacter sp.
TGGTATGCAGGCACCACGGAAACCCAGCGTGCACCGGCGGCCCGTGACTACTGGCAGCGGAAATGTCCGCATTACTGCGACGGTTCTGGTGCCGAGAGCTTTGCGAATTTCATCGGCCGTGCCGATGCCCTCATCCACCAGCTGGCGACGCGGCCTGAGCGCCATATCAGCATTTTCACCCACAGCTTTTTTATTCACGCCGTGCAGTGGAGAAACCTGAACCTCGCAGCGCCTGTGGATGAGGCGTTCATGAAGGGCTACCTCAAGTTCCGGGAAGAGAATCCGCTGCCTAACGCCCAGGTGGTGCCGTTCGCCAACTGACGCAAAAAAAAGCCGGACACGCCTTTTGCAGGCGATCCGGCTTTCAGCGGTCAGACCAAACTCAGGCGGCAGGCTGGGCGTCGGCAATGCCGAGAGCCACGGCGGTGCCTTGCAGCACGGCAGCGATGCGCACGCTGTCATGCACGGCAGCTTCCGAAACGCCATGCTGGGTCAGCGTGGCTTCATGTGCCTGGACACACATGCCGCAACCGGCCAGCGCGGCGCAGGCCATGGACATGAGTTCAAAAGTGGCCTTGTCCGTTTTGGGCTGGTTCATGCGCAGCATGCGCAAACGCGCGGGCATGGCGGAGTAGCTGTCCTTTTCCAGCAGGTGGCGGAAACGGTAGTACACCGTGTTCATACCCATGATGGAGGCGGAGGCTTTGGCATCATCCAGCACTTCTTCGGAAATGCCCGCGGCGAGGGCGTCTGCCAGCACGGCATCGCGCAGTTCCGCCTGGTTGATGAAAAAGACGGAGGAAAGGGCGATGCCCCACACCTGGTCAGAGGTCAGATTCTCCGGACGGAGAACCGCCTGGAGGTTAAGTCGCAAATCCTTGGCTGCTTCGGGCAGCTTGTCGCGCAGCGTATCAATCCTGGACATTACGGTAGCAAGTGGGGGAAGGGGAGGCGGGGGTGCGGATGGAAACAACCCCGCCTCCGGTAGAGATGCAGAGAGGAGAAATCAGACCTTCAGAGTCTTTTCACCCTTCTTCCAGTTGCAGGGGCAGAGTTCGTCAGACTGCACAGCGTCCAGCACGCGCAGGGCTTCTTCCACACTGCGGCCCACGGAGAGGTTGTTGACGTTCACCCACTGGATGACGCCGTGCGGGTCCACCAGGAAGCTGGCGCGCAGGCAGACGTTTTCCACAGGGTCGAGGATGCCGAGGTCGCTGGCCAGTTTCTGGGCGGCGATGAGAGGGTAGGAGAGGGCCTTCAGGTCCTCGCGAGACTGGCGCCAGGCCAGGTGGGAGAACTCGTTGTCGGTGGAACCGCCGATGAGCTGGGTGTCACGGTCGGCGAAATCACGGACGCGCTTGCCGAATTCCACCAGTTCTGTGGGGCAGACGAAGGTGAAATCTTTCGGGTAGAACAGGAAGAACTTCCACTTCCCTGCATAAGACTGGTTCGTGATCTCAATGATGTCGTCGTTGGTGACGCCGTTGCAGGCCTTGGAACGGAACTCAGGGAAGGGATGACCGATGGTAAGCATGGAGGAATTTCGATTCGATATGAGGGGTGAGGGAAGAAGCCGCGCCTGTTTTCTGCGCTCTTCTGTCCTGCCTGATGGCGGCAGGAGGCGGATGTGATAACCCCAAAATTCCCGAATTCAATGCATTTGAGCCACGGTCGCTTGCTGGAGATTGGCGATCACTTGGGCAAGGGCTGCTGCAGGGTTGGAAAAGAGCAGGCCCGAAAACAAAAAATGGCCCCGAAGGGCCATCTTTTTTTATTGATCCGTTCCAGCTTTTGACGGCTGAAAAATGGTGGGCAGGGCTGGGTTCGAACCAGCGTAGGCGTAAGCCAGCAGATTTACAGTCTGCCCCCTTTAACCACTCGGGCACCTACCCATTCACTTTCGTGCGGGCAGGGAGTTAAAACCTGCCGGGGGTCTTTGCAACAAGCTTTTGCTTTTTCATGGCAGAAAGTTTTCAGCGACGGGTTTTGCGTTTCACCTGCCGGGTCACCAACGTCGGTTTGCTGCCGTGAAGGACCTTGAAACTGCGGCTTTCAGCCACGGTGCGGAAGTGCTCAAAGGCCTCTGTCATCAGGCTTTCATAAGGAAGGTGGCGGTTGGCCACCAGCCAGAGGTCACCTGTGGTGCGCAGCGCCTGGGCGGCCACAGTGATGAACTTCAGGCCGAGCATGGCATTGGCATCCCGCCCGTCATGGAAGGGAGGGTTCATGACGATGTTGTCGTAGCAGGCGCTGCCGACGCCCTGGGTGACGTCTTTCCAGAGGATGCGCGGCCTTACCGGGACGGGGATGAGCCCGGTGTTGCGGCGGGCGCATTCCAGGGCGCGGGCATCGGCCTCATACATGTCCAGGGTGCGGATGTTCGGGCACTGGCGCAGCAGGTGATCGCTGAGGTAACCCCAGCTTGCACCGAGATCGGCCACGGCCCCGCTGAGGGAGTGGGGCAGGTGCTCGGTCAGCAGGGCGGAGCCTTCATCAATGCGGTCCCAGTTAAACAGACCGGGCTGGGACCAGAAGCGGCCGTCCAGGATGCGGCGCATGGCTCCGTCCTTTTTCCACTCGGCGAGAGTGGCTTCTTTCCAGGCGCTGCTTTGCACCGTCCAGAAAACGCGGCTGTGGTTTTTGGAAAGGGTCTGAACCTCGCCCGCTGCATCCGCGAGATGCTGTTCCATGCGCTTGGCGCCCCAGTCGTTGTGCAGGGCGACGACGAGGGTGCCGCCTTCCGCGAGAAGTTCGTAAGCGCGGGCAAAGTCTGCCAGCACGCTTTCTTTCTGGCGGGCAGGAAGCAGCAGGATCAGATCGTACTTGCCCTCGGCCTGCCGGGTGTGGCGGATGCCTTGGGCCTCAAGACCGTCCGCATAAGGTTTCCAAATTTGTTCGCAGGTAAGGCGGTCCTTGAAGCTGTCCAGGCCGGGA
>DASWXG010000273.1:0-7751 GCA_036405615.1 Prosthecobacter sp.
GTAGGATGGGGGACAGGCGCTGGTGCATCAAGAACCGTCACACCCCGGTCACAAACCTTGTCCGGTTTTGGCTCGCACTGCGGGATGAACCCGCTAAAACATCCGCAGACTGCTCCCACCAACCCATGAAGCGCTACTCCCTCGGCATCGACTACGGCACCAACTCCTGCCGCTCCCTCCTCATTGATCTCGAAAATGGCGCAGAGATCGGTTCCACGGTCTTCAACTACCCCTCCGGCCAGATGGGCGTGCTGCTGGATGCCAAAGACCCGCACGTGGCCCGGCAAAATCCCCAGGACTACCTGGACGGCATGGTGGCCGTGACACGCGGCGCGCTGGAGCAGGCTGCGGCCAAGGTGCCCGGCTTTGATCCTGCCCGGGTCGTGGGCATCGGCATCGACACCACGGGCAGCACCCCCATCCCCGTGGACCACGAAGGCACCCCGCTCGGCCTGCTGCCGCAGTTCAACGACAACCTCAATGCCATGGTCTGGCTGTGGAAGGACCACACCGGTTATGCGGAGGCTGCAGAGATCACCCAACTGGCCCACGAGATCCGCCCCAACATCATCGCCAAGTGTGGCGGCGTTTATTCCAGCGAATGGTTCTGGAGCAAGATCCTCCGCCTCAGCCGGGTGGACCCTGAAGTCTTTGCCGCCGCCTACAGCTTTGTCGAACACTGCGACTGGCTGCCCGCAGAACTCACTGGCAACACCGATCCCCTGACGCTGAAACGCAGCGTTTGCGCCGCCGGGCACAAGGCCATGTTCAGCACAGAGTGGGGCGGTCTGCCGGACAAAGAGTTCCTGGGCCGCCTTTCCCCCGCCCTCGCCGAATTGCGCGACCGCCTCTACCACGAGGCCCACACCTCCGATACCAAGGCAGGCAGCCTTTCCGCAAAATGGGCGGAAAAGCTGGGCCTGCCGCAAGGCATCGCTGTGTCTGTCGGGGCGTTTGACGCCCACATGGGAGCCGTCGGTGCCGGGGTCAAAGAAGGCACTCTGGTGAAGATTCTCGGCACCAGCACCTGTGACCTCATGATCACCCCGGCGGACAAGGCACTGGCCGACATCCCCGGCGTCTGCGGCATCGTCAACGGCTCCGTTCTCCCCGGTCACTACGGCATCGAGGCGGGCCAGAGCGCCGTGGGCGACCTCTTCCTCTGGCTGGTCAAAAATCTCGTGCCGGACACTTATGGCACAAGCATCGGCGAAAAGTTCGAGGCCATGGAAAAAGCCATGTCCGCCCAGAAGCCCGGTGCCTCCGGCCTGCTGGCCCTGGACTGGAACAACGGCAACCGCACCGTCCTGGTGGATGTCCGCCTGACAGGCCTCTTGTTAGGCCAGACCCTTTATACCCAGGCGCATGAGATCTACCGCGCCTACATTGAGGCAACTGCTTTCGGTGCGCTCACCATCATCCGCCGCGTCGAAGAATACGGCGTGGAAGTCCGCGAGATCGTCAACACTGGCGGCTTGGCCGTCAAGAATGCCACCCTTATGCAGTGCTATGCCGACATCATCGGCAAGCCCATGAAAGTGAGCCGCAGCGAGCAGACCTGCGCCCTCGGGGCCGCCATCTTTGGCGCTGCCGCTGCCGGCGTGGCAGACATCGCCAGCCTCCAGGCCCGCGTCACCGCCTCCCGGGAAAAGGTGTATGTCCCCATCCCGGAAAACCAGGCTGTGTATGCCGAACTGTATGCGCTTTACCTCACGCTGCACGACGCCTTCGGCACCGCAGGCTGGCAGGGCAACCTCGCTCATGTGATGAAGAAACTGCTCGAAATCCGCGCCCGCCAGAGCTGACTTCGCCTGCACGAAGAGCTTTCCCGCTTGTTTCATCATCTTTTGCGAAAGACTGTTTTTTTTCAGACGGGGGGCTGCCATGCCATAGACGGGGTTTGACAGTGTCGCGCAAACGCTGACAATCCCCTTCGATGGAGGAACTGCCAGACATCCCCGAAGAAGCGAAGAAAGACAAAGGCCTGTGGGAAAAAACCCGCAAGAGCCTTATTGAGCGTCTCAACAACTGGGAAGACCAGCGCACCTGGAACGAATTTTATCAGACCTACTGGAGGCTGATCTACAGCGTCGCCACCAAGGCCGGACTCACCCGTGAGGAGGCTTTTGATGTCATCCAGGAGACCATCATCGCCATCGCCCGTCAGGTGCAGAAGGGCCAGTACGATCCGCGTGCAGGTTCCTTCAAGGCCTGGTTGCTGCAGATGACCCGCTGGCGCGTGCTGGATGTGTTCCGCGCCCGCAAACGCCAGCCTTCCCTGGCCGACCAGGGCAACTCCGAAAGCGAGGAAACCAGCAACCTCGCGCTCGACCGCCTCTCCAACGAGAAAGACAACCTTCTGGAGAACATCTGGGACAAGGAATGGCGTGACAACATCACCGCCGCCGCCCTGGAGCGCGTGAAGGCCAAGGTCTCTCCCCGCCAGTTCCAAATCTTTGACTGCTACGTCATGAAAGGCTGGGGGGTGAAAAAGACCAGCGAGGCCCTCGGCATCAACGCCGCCCAGGTCTATCTGGCCAAACATCGCGTGGGTGCCCTGGTGAAAAAGGAAGTCCAGGCTCTGGAGAATACCATGCTGTAAATAAAGGGAGCGGTCCGGGCTCCAGCCCCATGGCCCAAGTTTTAGCATTATAAACTCCACCCAAACCCGCAATGGGCCGGGGGTTTGCGTATTGAATGATGAGGCGTCCGTCTAACCGCCTCCTGTCTCCATGCCCACTCCCCCCGCCCGCACTGCTCAAGTGGATGAAATCCTGCCTCCTGGCAAAACCGGAGCCGAATCCGAGCTGGCCAAGTTCCTCGCCCGCTGGCTGGACAACTGGCTGCGCATCCCCGGAACCAACTTTAAAATTGGCCTGGATCCCATCCTGGCCCTCTTCCCCGGTTTCGGCAGCGCCGTAGCCTCCGGTGGCGGACTCGTCATTCTTCTGGAAGCCGTGCGCAGTGGCGTCGGCATCCCCGTTCTCGCCCGCATGGGCGGCAACATGCTGCTGAACACCCTGTTCGATTTCCTGCCCGTGGGCGGTCCCGTGGTCAGCGCCTTCTTCAAGTCCAACATCCGCAACCTCCGCCTGCTTCAGGCCTGGCAGGCTGGCCAGCACCAGGCTGTGCGGCGCAGCACCTTCCGTTTCTTTCTCTGGCTGGGGCTGTTTTTTGTCCTCCTGCTCGCCATCCTTTTTGGCATCGTCGCCTTCTATGTCTGGCTTCTCAAAACTGCCGGACTGCTGAAGTGACAGGTTCCGGCCGGGTGGAGCACAAAGACTCATCTCCTCTTCCTCCAAATGGCAGCGATGCCGCGAAGATCAAGGTTCGGATGGAAGGAACGCCCAATTCTATCAATGAAGCACCGCTAAGAGGCTGTCTGAAAAAGGCCTGCCAAGTTCGCTTTCTCTGTTGATCACTCAGCATTGAATGCGTTTGGATGATCCCGGAGGGATCACAGCAGGTGGCCGGGGTGTAAAGGAGCGTAGCGACTGCACCCCCGGTTTAACGGCCCATACTCTTTGCTCAAGGGCGCATCCCGGCAGGGATGCCAGCAGTACGGTTTGTTCGCTTTGGCCTGCATTCGGCGGTCTATCCAAATGGCTGGCATACCTCCGGCATGCTCATCGGAGTCTTGGGCCAGGACCGGAAGTTTCGTTCACTCAACATCCGGCTACCTGCTGGGATGCCTCCGGCATCCATGCACAAATGGTATTTTCAGACAGCCCCGCTAAGGAGCCAGTTTCAGCCCCAGGTGACGAAAACAGGCATTCATCGCATCCGGCCGGTCACCTATAGAGGTGCCCTCCAGCACTCCATCAGGACGATGGATCCGCGCTTGCCCGCATTGGAAACAAAGCAAGATGTCCCACACACCGCTCGCATGGTGAACACGGAACGCATGACGGGGATAAAAACATCCCGCCACCTTCCACGCCCCCCAGGTCGCCTCATTCAGCATCGTCGCCAGCTTCTCCCGGTCAGCCGCAGAAGAAACAACGGTCCTGTCAACGATGCTAAACCGGTGAAATCTGGAAGGATCACTCGCGTTCGCCGGCTTGTCGTCACTGCTTTCACCACGAGGATCCAAGGTCAGCACCTCCACTTTCTCCGCTTCGCGAAACACCTTCAGGACAGGGTCTGGAAAGCGGTTGAAGGGCGTCAAAAACATCTGGATCATGAAACCGCAGATGCCAGCCACCAGCAGCCATTTGATCACAGTTCCCGTCTGCATACGGGTTCTTGAGGAACGATGGAAAAGCTGGCTCATAGGGTTGATTCCTGCTGAACTTCCACGGGCAGATTCTGAGGTCAACCCAGCTTCTGAGCAGCATGCTATCAAGGGCACTGTTCCCTAGTTTTTATGAAAACTAAAACCTAGTAAAATTAATGAAATAGTAAATTTTTATTATTTACTAAATTCATGCATAATGCTTTTCAAAATAAGTTGCATGCATAAAATTTTCAAATATTCAGGCGCTATAATCTTGCCAAATATTATTAGATCACTCATTCCATGAGTGCCGATTGCTGGCACGGCAACTTCAGACCACAAGCATCACATCTCGGCACACCACGCCCATCATCTCGCATCTCCTTATGAACAAATGGACGAAATCCCAGGTTTGGGAAAAGTTTAAGGCCATTGTCCTCGAACAAACCGGGCTGACCGTGAGCAAGGTCACACCTCTGGAGCCCGTGAAGCTGAAGATCTCAGACCGGCGCCTGCTAGGTATCCTCAACATCACCTTCTTCCCAGAGCCCGACTTTAAAAGCGGTGCCATCTCCGAAAGAGAGTTCCGCAAATGCTCCACCGTCGGACATGTCTGGATTCTCATCTACACCTACCTGGGCTTTCAAAACCGGCTGGAAAAATGAACAGTTCCCAGAGCCCCGGGCGAGCCTAACCAAAAGTTCCACCTCACACAAATCGCCCCTCTGGTTCTCACCGTCACCGCCATTGTACCGTCCGTCACCTCCGTCTCATGCAAGCCTCCTGTGTCACCGTCCTCCTGACCCTCCTCAGCCTTTATCTCGCCCCTCTACCTCTCTGCGCTCAGACCAAGACACTTTCCCGCAGCGATGTTCTCGGCTGGCTGAAAACCCAGGAGTTGCTGGATGAAAAAAAGGAGCGGGACTGGTCATCGAAGACCTTCTTCGACCTGATGGAATATAAAGAGCGCTACACGCTTGAAGAAATCAAAACTTACCAGGAAAGCAAAGCCGCCCCTGTCTTTAAGCAACCGCAATCATCACCGCCGCTGACCACCACCACTCCGGACTTCGAACCACCGGCACGGCGCAGTTCCATCGCCTCCGGGCTGAAACCGGTCTATCCGCGCATCCGCGAAAACTTCGACGATGTCCTCGCCCTGGAGGATCCTTCCCTGGAGATCAGCAGCACTAAAGATGCCAGTGACTTCAATGGTGCCAGCTTCAGCTTCACCCGTGACTTGATCAGTCATGAAGACACCCTTCAGGGAAAAGGTTCTGCCCTCCTCCCTTTCATCTGGCAGCGAGACGTCACTCCAGGTTACGGCTGGGACATCTACAGCTTTGGTTTCATCCCGAGCGTCTCTTTGGAAAACTTCGTCACCGAAGGCACCTCCGCCGCCGCCCTGAAAAAAGAGACCGACTCGCTTGTCTACCGCCTGGGCGGCTTCATCAATCTCGGCGACAGCAGCCCAGACCATGTGGAGAAATATGTCCTTGAGCACCGTCTCCGTGGCTTCCTCACCTACGGCACCGATCTCGACCACGATGTCGCCATCCCCGCCGCCGAGCTTGAGTGGGAGCCACGCATCGACTTGAAAGGCAATCTCT
The DNA here is from genome assembly GCA_036405615.1 of Prosthecobacter sp. GTDB lineage: Bacteria > Verrucomicrobiota > Verrucomicrobiia > Verrucomicrobiales > Verrucomicrobiaceae > Prosthecobacter. Next base: position 5,827 of record DASWXG010000273.1, read on the forward strand.
CCCTCGGCCATTGGCGTGCCATCGACTTTCGTGAGGGATATGAGTCCACAGACGGCACCTTCAAGCGCCAGGATCACGTCCGGCTGGCTTACCAGTGGCGCTTCTTTGTCAAAGGCCAGTATGGCAGTGTGGAAGACTCCCATGTGGCGGATACCCCGCACCTCACTCCCGGCAGCTTCGCCCGTCTTGGTGCCGTCACCGAGTTAAAGTTCGATCCATTTTACCTGCCCCGCCTCGCTTTCAGCGCGCGCTATCAGTACCTCGCCGCCCTCGCCGGACCAGATAGCAATCCTGACCGCCTGGACATCTCCCTCGCCTGGACTCTTTGGGAAAATGAAGATGAAGGCCGTCGTGTTGGTCTGAAAGCCAGCTACATCAACGGCCCCGCCGACCTCCGTGAACGCAAGGTCGAAACCCTTCTTCTGTCCCTGGCCATCACCTTCTGACCGTGTCGATTTTCAGTCACGCCTCCTTCTCGCTCTGATCTCCAAATTTCAACTGTCCATCACCCGCCATGACCTACCAGCTCCCCATCCCCGTCAAGACCCCGCTCGCCACCCGTGAGGCGCGGCTGCACCATTACCTCTGGCACGGCATCCGCAACGGCTGGGCCTTTTTCACCGAGGCACAAAAGGCCGCACTGAGAGCCATCGCTCCCGGCTGGGTGCCCAATCATGCACGTTTCAATGCCGACGAAAGCCTCAACTATGGTGGCGGCGAGTCCTTTCTCTACATGCACCGTCGGATGATCCAGAGCGTCAATGCCCAGCTCACCGCCCTGGGCGAGCCCGTCCTGGTCCCGTGGGCAGACATCCCGGAAGCCGACGACACCGGCTATCCCGTGCCCGGCGGCAACAACTCCGCCAACACACGTGATCCCAAGTCCGTGGCCGGACTCGCACGGATCAAGACCCTCGCCCAAAACATCCTCCGCCCGGAGCGGCTCCGCACCCTTAGCCTCTCCGAATTCGGTACTCTCATCGAATCCTACGTCCACGACCCTCTCCACATGCGCTGGGCAGGTGATGAAGGCGTCATGGCCGACTTCCCCAACCCAGACCCGCTTGTCCTCAACCCGACGCTCGATGCCAAGTATGACGCCCTGGATAGCGACTACCTCGGCCACCCCTACTCGTCTCATGTCAATTCCACATTCTGGATGCTTCATGGCTGGGTGGACCGCTGCATTGACCAGTGGCAAACTGCCAACGGCCTGAGCCAGATCCCCTGGACCGACACCTGGGAAGGCAGCCCTCACAGCCCCCCGGTGCCGGATGTCACCCCCGTTCTGGCCGGGCTCTTCAGTGCCAGCGTCCTGGCCCCGCATTCATCTGCCGCTTCTGTTGCCTCCGCTATCCCACCTCCCCCCCCTGGAGATCACCACGATCATGGTCACAGCCACGGCAACCTTGAAAGCCTCACGAAGACCTTCAAGCTCGTCAACACCTTCAAAGAATGCCGCATCGGCTTCGACTATGCCTCCCGGCAACCCCTGCCAGACCGCTTCAAAACCCTTGCTGAGTAAGCCTGATGCGCTGAAGGAGGCGCATTACCAGCCCTTGTTGTGAGCCCAACTTCTTCGGGGGCAAGGTCTTCTCCCCGATGAACATCTTCTACCCCCGCCTCACCTTGCGCCAGTTTGGCTGGATGTTCCTTTTCGGGCTGGTCGGAGCCGTCATCAGCGGTGTTTACGGCATCCTTCACGACCAAATCACCTACCGCATCGGCCCGGAATACTTCACGAAGTTCAAGATCATCCAGTTTTACTACCTGGATCCGCGTGCGCCCATGGAATGGACCGTCACCAAGATTGGTTTCCTGGCGACCTGGTGGGTGGGCTTTTTTGCCGGCTGGTTCATGGGCCGCGTCACCCTTCCTCATGAACCGCTGGGCAGGGCCGCGCGCCGCAGTGCCTTGGGCGCGGT
>DASWXG010000274.1:0-3622 GCA_036405615.1 Prosthecobacter sp.
AGAGCAGGCAGCGCCGGAGGGAATGCATGAGCCATGCAAAGTCAGCGGACGTTTTCATAAGGAGCGGGCGATGGAGTTAACAGGATGAAGCTTTTGCGTATTGGCAGAGCTGCTTGGATCCAGATGATGCTGCGGTGAAAACGCAAAATCATGCGATGGAGAGAGCAGGTCTGTCAGGCGCTGAGCATAAAGACAGTTCCAAAGTACCTACTCGGAAATGACTGGATGGTTTCCGTATTTGCTGTCAGATTCAGAGATGTTATTTTGACCCGCTTCCCGGCATAGATCTGGCTGCGACGGGGCGATCGGAGGACTGTATCCGTTTAAAAAAACAGCAACTGCATCTGTTGGCGGGGGCAGGTTGCTGCACGATGACGGTATGGATGCTTCCACCCTTTTTCCGACCGGAGCTGACAAGATTCCTCTGATTGCAGGCAAAAAAAATTCAGGGGCAGCACGGAGATTGTCGCTTTGGCGGCACCACCATTCCGGGCACGGAGGCTGCTTCGTCACTTGAACAACACCGGTGCGCGACAGCCTGGTCTGGTGATTAATTAGCTGATTTTCAAGGGTTTAAGTTGCTAAAATTCTTCAAAAAGAACCCGCTCTCTTTTTTGTTTAAGCCCTGAAAAATGTGCTATTTTGTATTCCACCCTAAATCCTATCGGAAAAATCGCCTTTTAATGTACGTTTACTCGACGAATCGTTGATTTTAGCTACTTTACGCGCCCGCCGCGCCTGCGTCTGGCGTCCACCCCAGTCCCACCCCTCTGCTAAACCACCTCGAAATGCTTCCCGAGCACTCTCCTTTTTCTCCCGACCTGCGCCGGGCCCTTGATGGCCTGCTCGCAAGTTTCACACCCGCCCAGCGCTTCTGGCTGGCAGGTTATCTGTCTGCCGGAGAGGCTGGTTTTGCATCTGTACAGCCGGGGGCTGCGGTACCTGGGACCTCCGCTGTGGCGGCTGCCCCGGTGAAACTGACGATCCTTTACGGTTCTGAGTCCGGAAATTCCGAAAAGCTGGCAGACCTTTCTGCCAAAGAGGCGAAGAAGCGCGGCCTGGTGACCACGGTCAAAAACATGGCGGACATCGAGCCTTCCGCATTGGCCAAGCTGGAAAACTTGCTGGTCATCATCAGCACCTGGGGTGATGGTGAACCTCCGGAAACGGCGGCTTCCTTTTACAGGGCCTTCATGAGCGAGTCTCTGGACCTTTCCAAGGTCAGCTTCTCCGTCTGCGCTCTGGGCGACACGGCCTATGAGAAGTTCTGCCAGATGGGCAAGGACTTCGATGCCCGCCTGGAAGCTCTCGGCGCGAAGCGCGTGCATGACCGTGTGGACTGCGACCTCCAGTATGAGAAGCCACACCGCACCTGGTTGGACGGCGCTCTGGCTGCCCTGACGCCAGCACAGCCTGTGGCTGCGGCCGCACCGGCCTTTGCCATCCCTGCGGTTACCCTTGTGGCTCCGCAGTACGACAAGAGCAATCCTTTCGGCGCGGAGCTGAAGGAGCGTGTGCTGCTGAACGGCAAAGGCACCGCCAAAGAAACCTGGCACTATGAGTTCTCCCTTGAAGGCTCGGGTCTGGCTTATGAGCCGGGCGATGCGTTGGGCATCGTTCCGCGCAATGCGCCGGATGTCGTGGAAGACCTGTTGAAAGCCGCCAAGCTCAATGGTTCGGAAAAAATCGAAGTCGCTGAAGTAGGACCCAAAGCCCTCTCCTACGCCCTTGAGGAAAATCTGGACATCACCGCGCTGTCCCGCTCCGTGCTGGTGAAACTGCAGGAAGTGGCCAAGTCCAAAAAGCTGGCCAAGCTTCTGGAAGACGGCTCCAAGGACAAGCTGAAGGAGTATCTGCACGGCCGCTGGATTGTGGATGCCGTTGAAGAGTTCGCCCCGAAGGGCCTGTCTCCTGAAGCTCTGACCTCCATTCTGCGTCCGCTTCCACCACGTCTTTACTCCATCGCCTCCAGCCCGCTGGCGCATCAGGATGAAGTGCACCTCACGGTGTCCTCCGTCCGCTATGACAGCTTTGACCGCAAGCGCAAGGGGGTGGCCTCCACCTTCCTGTCGGATCTGGTCAAGACCGAGGACAAGGTGCCGGTTTACATCAGCCATAACAAAAACTTCCGTCTGCCAGCCTCCGGTGACACCCCGGTCATCATGGTCGGCCCGGGCACCGGGGTGGCTCCGTTCCGCGCCTTTGTGGAGCATCGCGCTGCGCTTGAGCAGAAGGGCAAGTCCTGGCTGTTCTTTGGCGACCAGCGCTACACCTTCGACTTCCTCTACCAGGTGGAGTGGCAGGAGCACCTGGCCAGCGGAGCCCTGACCAAGCTGGACGTGGCCTTCTCCCGCGACCAGCCCGAGAAGATCTACGTGCAGCAGCGCATGCTGGAGCGCGCCAAGGAGCTCTACTCCTGGCTTGAAGACGGTGCTCATTTCTACGTCTGCGGCGATGCCAACCGCATGGCTCACGATGTGAACGGCGCCCTTCTCCAGATCATTGAAAAACAGGGCGGCAAGTCTCGCGAAGCCGCAGAGGCCTACCTCGAAGACCTCAAGAAAGCCAAACGCTACCAGCGCGATGTTTATTAATCTTTGGCAGCTCGCAAACCCCACCCTCTGACCCCCAAATGAGCGAAAAGAAACTCTCCGCCAACGAAGGCATCAAAACCCGGTCGAACTACCTCCGCGGCACCATCGCCGAAGGCCTGGCCGACCTGTCCACGGGCAGCTTGTCTGAAGATGACCAGCAGCTGATCAAATTCCACGGCAGCTACCAGCAGGATGACCGCGACCTGCGTCCGGACCGCCGCAAGCACCGCCTGGAAAAAGCCTTCTCCTTCATGCTCCGCATCCGCTTGCCGGGCGGTGTGGCCACCTCTGAGCAGTGGCTGAAGACCGACTGGCTGGCAGACACCTTTGCCAACGGCACCATCAAGCTGACGACCCGGCAGGCCTTCCAGTTGCATGGCATCATCAAGACCAACCTGAAGCGCACGATCAAGGAGATCAACAATGCGGCCATGGACACCATCGCCGCTTGCGGTGACGTGAACCGCAACGTGATGTGCAACCCAAACCCGTTCCTTTCCAGCGTGCACGCCGATGCGCTGCAGGCTGCCCGGGACATCTCCGCTCATCTCACCCCCGCCACCCGTGCCTATCACGAAATCTGGCTGGACGGTGAAAAGGTGCAGACCACCGAGGAAGAGGAGCAGGAGCCTATCTACGGCAAGACTTACCTGCCACGTAAGTTCAAGATCACCATCGCCGTGCCACCGAGCAACGATGTGGACATCTTCGCCAACTGCCTTTCCTTCATCGCCATCGTCGAGGACGGCAAGGTCGTCGGCTACAACGTCGCCGTCGGCGGCGGCATGGGATCCACCCACGGCAACGAAGCGACGTATCCGCGCCTTGCGGATGTCATCGGCTACTGCCCTGCGGACAAGGTCGTGGACGTCGCCGAGAAAGTCGTGCTCGTGCAGCGTGACTTCGGTGACCGCACGGACCGCAAGCACTCGCGCTTCAAATACACCGTGGACGACCACGGCCCGGAGTGGATCCTCAACAAGCTCAACGAATACCTCGGCTACAACCTGGAGCCGGTGCGCCCGTAT
>DASWXG010000275.1:0-4799 GCA_036405615.1 Prosthecobacter sp.
CGTTTTCTTCAACGTAGCGGACGACGTCGCCCACGGACTGAAGCTTCTCGGCTTCTTCGTCTGGCACGTCGATGCCGAACTCTTCTTCGAAGGCCATGACCAGCTCAACGGTGTCCAGGGAATCAGCGCCCAGATCTTCGATGAACTTGGCCTCAGGAGTCACCTGCTCAGGATTCACGCCGAGCTGTTCGACGATGATGTCACGGACTTTTTCTTGGATGTTGTCTGCCATAAATAAAAGGGGGATGTGCGGCGGAGAGGTAGCGGCTGGTTTTAGTTTGGCAAGGGCGAATTCGCTCTTTTTTTAACTGGCTTGGACAAGAAAAACGGCAGTGCTCAGCCTGCCTGCGGGTCATCCTTATCGTTAGAGGCCGGAGATTCGGCCTGCTTCTCGATGAGCTCGCCTTTGAAGTTCGCCTGCAAACGCTCCAGCACACGGACAGCACCGGCAAATTTGAGGTCATCCAGGACGGCGGTTTTTTCCTTCGCCTCTGGTCCCTCGCGATAGCTCACGTAGGCCAGACCCTTGTTGTCCCACTTTCTGCGATCCACCCGGAAGACTTGGTGGAAATAGATGGTCTGGCCTTCCGGTGTGATCCAGTGATCGCTCTCCGCCTGCAGCTTCTTGTTGCGGTTGACCAGCATGACAACACCCACGGCCAGACCGATTGCCAGGGTGACCCCGCCCCACCAGAACTGCTGCTCGATGGCCTCCGGTGACCATTTTTTGGGCGATTCCGGCCAGCCGTTCACGGCGGCATAAGACACCCAGCGGGGAGGCTCATCGCCTTTCCCGACGGGCAGCCCCTCGGTCTTGGCTTTTTGGCCCCACTCTTCCAGTTTGCCGGCCTGTTTGGCCTCGTCGTAGGACTTCAGGTGAACTTCTTCAAACCACTTTTTTTTCTCCGCGATGCGGTTGTCTTCCGGGTAGCCGTATCGGCCGTCATACAGAAAGTACAAGCCCATAAAGACGAGGATGCCTGACATCATGGCCATCCTGCGAAAATACCAGGAGGTGACATGGCAGACGATCGGCCCGGAGGCTGTGGACGAAGAGGACTCCATCCTGCACTCTGAGCCGTATCAAGCTGCGGATGCAACCCTCGTTTGCGAAGTCTGCTTCCAATTTTCAACGCAATTTACACCTGCATTCGCTTTCTTCCGGCCGATATCTCCCATGTCGCATTCCGGCAATTTAAACCCCCTATTATCCCGAAATGATACTTCTTCTGTTTTTAGGAACCCTCGCCATCTCACTCTTCGCTTCGTGGAAAGTGAAAAGCACTTACAACCGCTACTCCCAGATGGGAGCCGCCAGCGGCTATACGGGTGCGCAGATCGCCCAGCGCATTCTGGACCTGAACGACATCCGGGACGTCAGCATCCATGCTACGCAAGGGCATCTGACCGACCACTATGACCCTTCCAACAAGCGGCTGGTGCTTTCCGAAGAGAACTACTACGGCACTTCCGTGGCCGCTCTCGGCGTTGCCGCTCACGAATGCGGCCATGCCATCCAGCACAAGCAGCTGTATGCCCCTCTCCAGTGGCGCATGGCTGCGGTGGGTATCACGAACATTGCCAGCCAGGTGGTGATGTGGATTCCCCTGATCGGTCTTTTTGGCGGACTTATCCCTTACAAGCTGGCCATCACCATCATGGCGGTTGGCTTCGGCATCCTGATGCTGTTCCAGCTGGTGACGCTTCCCGTGGAGTTTGATGCCACTGCGCGCGCCAAGAAGGTGCTGTCCACCACAGGTGCCGTGAGCGCCGGCACCGAATACAACTCGATGAGCAAGGTGCTGGACGCGGCGGCTCTCACCTACGTGGCAGCTTTCGTCAGTTCGCTGGCTTATTTCCTCTACTATCTGCTTCAGATGACAGGTCTGCGCAGCAACGACGAGTAATCAGCCGGTCCCCCTCCTTCAGAGGCTCCTTTAAGCCGAATGGATATTATTTATCCATTCGGCTTTGTTTTTGGGTGGTAAATGGCCGCATTCGGATTGCGTTATGCCGAAGACTTGATGAAGTTTGTCCATGAATCTTCAACTGCGTATGTTTTTTGCAATGTTTCGCCTTTCGCTCCTCCTGACCATCAGCCTTTCTCTTTCGGGCCTTTTTGCCCAGGAGACAAAGGTGGATGGTAAGCAGCAACTGGCGGAGGCTCAGAAGCGGATCAAAAAAATTTCCGAAACCGAGTACGACTTGGATGGCATCAACATCAATGCGTCCACTCGGGCGGTGCGGATTCCGACCAAGGTTCAACTGAAGAAAGCCCCCTTGGAATACATGCTCGTTCACGAAACGGGCAAAACCCATGAAACAGTTCTGACCACGGCCGTGAGCCCCACAGCCATCCAGATGGCCCTGTTGCTGGCGAACTACCAGAATGCCACCGAGGGACTGCTGACCAAAGTGCCGCAGGCTGACCGCCCGGTGACCTGGAAAGAGGAGGCACCTGCCAAACCCGGGGCGCACCGCGTGAAACTGACCGTGGAATGGAAAGAGGGGGACAAGGTCAAGACCGCCCCTCTCTCCCAATGGGTGCAACATGCGGAAACCCGCAAGCCGCCAGTGGATCTGGACACCTGGATTTTCAATGGCTCCTACATTGATGAGCGGGGATTTGTCGGCCAGACCGAAGGTTCCATCGTGGCTGTCTGGCTGGACCGTGGTGCGCTGATCAATTCCCCGGCCGAAGGCAACTGGCGGGACGATCTCTGGATTTCCCTGCCTGAAAACATCCCCAACGAAGAAACTCCTGTAACGCTGATCATCACCCCCGCCCAACCATGAAAGCTGCTTTCGCCGCCCTCACCCTGACCTTGCCTGCTGCGCTGTTTGCGCAGGGCACCACTGCCCCTGCCCGCCATGAATCGCTGAAACAGGAGATCCGTCTCGCTTATGATCGCGGACTGGCCTTCCTGAAGGGCAAGCAGAATGCTGAGACCGGACAGTGGGGCGAAGCCGAGCCTGTGGCATTTACCGCCCTGGCCATCACCAGCCAGTTGCTGGCCCCGGGCCGTAAGCCCAGCGATCCGGTTTCCCCGGAGATCGAAAAGGCCTACGCTTTTCTCCTGAAGAATGTGCAGCCCGATGGCGGCATCTACGTCAAGGCCCGTGCCAACTACAACACCTCCCTGGCCCTGACGGCGCTGATGCTCAGCCCGAAGCCCCAGAACGAGCAAACGCTTCTGGCTGCGCGTCGTTTCATCATCGGCCAGCAGAATGACTTTGATGAGAAAGGCAAGACCGACAACCCCTTTGACGGTGGCATCGGCTACGGAACGCCGAAGCCTGACAAGCCGGCGCATGCCGACCTTTCCAACACGCATTTTGCTCTGGAAGCTCTGTATTACTCCCAGTCCCTCGTGGCTGACAAAGGCGATGCGGGCAAAGATGAGCCGAAGCTCAACTTCGCGGCAGCCATCGAGTTCATCCAGAACTGCCAGAACCGCCCCGAAACCAACAAGGCTCCTTGGGTCAGCACGGACAAGGCTGATGCAGGCGGATTTGTTTACAGTCCTGGTGAAACCCGTGGCAAGGACGTGAAGACGCCAGATGGCCGCACGGCTCTGCGCAGCTATGGCAGCATCAGTTATGCAGGCATGCTCAGCTTCATCTATGCCGGTCTGGACAAGAGCGATCCGCGCGTGAAAGCCGTCATGCAGTGGTTGAGCGAAAACTACACCCTGGATGAGAATCCTGGTCTGGGTGCCGAAGGCCTTTACTATTACTACCACACCATGGCCAAGGCTCTGGCTGTGGCGAAGGTGGACTTCCTCAAGACCAAGGATGGCAAGACCATCGACTGGCGTGCAGACCTCGCGGAGAAGCTTCTCAACCTCCAGCAGGGAGACGGCTCTTGGGCCAACAGCGCCGGCCGCTGGATGGAAAGTGACAACACCCTGACGACCAGCTACATCTTGATGGCTCTGGCCCGGGTGCACGAGAGCCTGTAGTCCCTTGTTTTGTTTTAGAGGCCCATTCCCGAAACGGGGATGGGCCTTTTTGTTGGAAAACGGCTGTCGGATTGAGGTTGCCTCAATTCAGGTTTTTTTATAGTTTCGGCAGGAATGTTTCTGCCAAAGCTTGCACGTTTTTATGTTGGGGCAGCCGCCGCAGGCATCGCTCTGTGGATTGCGGGGATGGGACCATCTTCCGTCGCCGCCCAGGAACCGGTCATCGACATCCAGGTGGACAAGATCATCCGGTGGGATGGACCTTTTCCGATGGATGGAGAGGAGATTGGGAAGTACTTCAATTCTTTCCTCAGCGGCTCTATTACCTCGCGCGGGCCCTATGGCAGTGAGTTTCTGTATCAAGTGGGTCTGTCCCCCAAGGAGACGAGGGCAAAAATCACTTTCCTGGACCGTTTCAAAGTCGCCAGCTTCAGAGCCATGGCGTCTTCGGAAATGACAGTTTATAAATTTGAACTGATCCTGGTACCCGAGGGCGACCCGCAGCAGTTTCGTGATTCTGTGGAAGAGGTCTTGGGGCAGGTGGTTGGCTGCGAGCAGCAGAGTGCCGGCAGATTGCGCATGCCCAACGGGGACTTGTTTCCCATTCATCGCTGGCCGACTTCCGTGGTGCAGGTGACCACCTGTGAGGAGGCTGACAAAAGGCTGTGGGTGGAGATTCTCAACCCTGCCCACTATGGCAAGGGCCGCTTTAGAAACGCCACGGTGGCCGCGAGGGAAACCGTCTCTTCGAATTATGTAGAAACGGATCTGGATCCGCTGCTGGCATTTGAAGAAGTGTGGGGGTGGACGGTGGAAGACCTGGAGAAAAAGTACCGG
>DASWXG010000276.1:0-1675 GCA_036405615.1 Prosthecobacter sp.
CCACCGGCGGGCAGAAGTTGAGCTGCTCAATCTCCACGCGGTGCTTTTTGTCCGGCTGGATCTCCACAATGCTGATGCTGCCGTACTGGACGTTGAAATGGGCCATGTCCGCCAGCGGCTTGCCTAACAAAAGGGATAACATCACCCGGATGATGCCGCCATGGCAGTAAATGGCCACGCGCCCGTGAGGATGGTCCTGGAGAATCTTCAGCAGCGCCGGACCTACCCGGCCTGCCAGTTCCGCCATGGTCTCGCCTTTCGGGATGCCCGTGGTCTCGATGACCTCCAGCCAGTCATAGGCGCTGATGCCAAAGTTTTCCAAAATGCTGTCCCAGGAATGGCCGGTCCATTCGCCAAAGTCCATCTCGCGAAAGTCCGGCACCCATACCGGGGAAAGGCTGTGCGCCTCCGCCAGCGGGGCCAGGGTCTGCTGCACCCGGCGCATGGGGCTGGCGTAAAGCGCATCAAACCGGGTCTGCGTGTGCTCCAGCCAGTCCGCCGCCGCCCGGGCCTGCTGATGGCCCAGCGGTGACAGCTCCATGTCAATGCGGCTGCCGCCGAAGATGCGATGGTAGCGGTGCTCCACCTCGCCATGGCGGATGAGATAAAGCTGGGTGGGGTGGGCGGGGAGTTGCGACTTCACAGCTCCCTCACTTCACCCAGCCGCCAGGTCTGTTCAAGGCCCGGGCCGGGAAAAAAGAAGTGGCAGGGCCCTGTCCCAAGACAACAGACGGTCAGACTCACGGGATCAACGGGTTCCCACCACCTGCCAGACTGGCCCATTTTTCGGAAATCAACGCCAGATACTCCTTCTTCAAAACCCGGGACCAGCCCGCGAAATAACTCGGATGATAAAGCCGCAAAGAAACCGCTGGCAGATGGGCGGAAGCAACCCAGGCACGTTTTCTCAGATCAGGATTTGCCCCCGCCTGCTGAAAGCGGGCGTCCGGGAAATGAAAGCGGATGTCTCCATCCCGCCCGCCAGTGAGAAACAGAACCATGTGCGGTGCTAGGATGCGCATCTCCTGGGAGACAACGTTAAAGTGCTCGCGTTCCACTTGCCGGATCGAATCTGGAACTCCCGTGCGGCTGTCGGCCCGGCCCATTTTGGAAATGTTCTGGTACAGAAATTGAATCTTCTGCGTCCCGACAATGCCAGGGAGATGATCTTCGAAGAATCTGAACGCCTTCCAAAACGCACTCTTCCCATAACCAGGATAAAACTGGCGCTCGACAAAAAAGCGCCGGTAAGTCGCCATCCCGGTTTCCACCGAGGAACCGAGCGTATCCCATCCGACAGTTTCCTGGCCGCAGATCATGACCCGGAGACTGGAGTCTGCGAACCTCTGCTCGTCATAGCAGAGAAGCATGGGGTTCGTTGGCAAAGGCAAGGTGCCCTGCCCATGCTTCACGGCATGGTCCAAGTGCCGGGCATACAAGGTTTGGAGTTCAAGATTGATGCTCATTGTTCGTCCCGGAAATTGAAGCAGGGGAAGAGATGAAAGAACGGCGCTCGCCTGCATCCTCTTGGCCTTGAATAGGGCGGCAGCCTTCCCCCCGGCAGCACTTGGCAAAGACCGCTTTTGAAGAAAGCTGTAGGCGTGGGCGCAGCCGTGCCGGAAGCAAAGCTCAAGACGCTGGCGGCAGAGGGGGAAGGTTAGGGCCCTGAGGCGCT
>DASWXG010000277.1:0-6149 GCA_036405615.1 Prosthecobacter sp.
GTACACCAGGTCGCGGAAATTGCGCACGGTGTGGAAGGTGATGACGTTGCCATCATGAGCCGAGTGGGCCCGCTCGTCACCGCTGCGGGACAGGACATGGAGGTCATCTCCATCGACGACCATGCTGGCGTAGTGGCGGGCTTCATTGCCGCTTTTGCCAATGGCCACCATGCCGGCAAAGCACCAGTCCACCATATTTTTGGAAAAGTGCAGCTGCAGGCGGTGACGCTCATTGTTAGGCAGGCTGAAGCGGTCCGCAGGCAGGGCTTCCGCGCGGGTCATGGAGTCCGTGGCCTGGCTGCTAAGCAGCCAGTAAAGCCGCGTCTTCTCATCATAAAGCACATGGAAGCGCATCTGGCCGCCCGGGCAGGGCAGGAACAGAGCGGTTTTACCGGAAGGCACGTGCTCCAGGCTGGTGGTCATGCTGCCGTCCGCGTTCTCGGTCACCTTGGCAACAGCGGCATAGCCGGTGCCGCCGGTATGCGACCGCGCCCACAGGTGAAAGGTCTTTCCGGACGGATCATTCCAGATGTGCCCCGGGTCGGTGAACTGCACCACATTGGTCTCCAGCCAGCCGATGGGCGCGCTGAAGCGGCGGGGTGCGGCACGGAACCCGACCGGATAGTTGGACTTGTAGAAAGGCACACCAAAGAAATCCAGGTCCGGCTCCCCATCCTTTCCCGCGGGGAGCGCCTCCTGGAAAGTGAGTTCGGAAGCAAAGGTCCAGCTCTCCTTCCGGGTGAGGTCATCCGTCACCTTGGCACGCATGAGCACAGGGGCCAGCTCCCCCACAGCCCAGCCCTTGATGCGGTTCAGCACGCGTCTTTCCATGACCAGGTAAACACAGCCGTTGGCGTAATGGACATTGCAGGCGGACTGGTGCCAGAACTGGCCTGTGGTCAGCTTGGATTCGCCACTCCACGTGAGGCCGCCATCGTCGGACCGCACCACATTCAGATCACTGGCCTGGCCGAGCACATAGACAGACTTGCCCGCCACAAAAGGACGCGCATGAACAAACCCGAACTCACCGCGCAGTGTCCAGGTCTTGCCGTGATCGTCAGAGGTCAGGATGCGGCCCCGCTTCTGGATGCCATGCTTTTTCACCTCCTTGCCGCCGAGATCCAGCGTTGCCACAAGCCTTCCGCTGTCCAGACGCGCCAGCCCTGGCGAGTAGCAGTAGACCCCTTCCGGAGCAGGAGACTCAAAAACCACCACGTGGTCATTGGCCAGCGGTCGCACCGGTCCGCCGCGTGATTCGGCCACCACAGGTGAAGAGGCCAGGACAGCGCCCAGCAAAACGGCGCAGGAAAAGGAGATGAAACGCATGACGGACCGTGGGGGGGACGAACTGCTGGGAATCAGGGTTTGGCGGGCGGGAGTTTGCAAGACTGCCAGGCCAGGAAACGCCACTGGCCGTTCTCCAAACGCCAAACCGCCAGATAGCTGAGCACGCTGTCCATGGTGCCGGTGGCCGTCACGGCCTGAATGCGTGTGCGGCCGGTCATGAGCGCGATGTCCGGTGAGGGGAAGCTGAACTTCCTCTCCACATAGTCATACCCTGCATACTTGGTCCGCCCCTCCACCAGGATGTCGGTAAAACCGGCCTTGGTGTCCACCACACCGCTGGAGTGTGCGTAGTGAAGGTCATCGGAGAAGATGGCGGACAGCTTGCTGCGATCCGGAGATTGCATCGCTGCCACACGGGCATCATCCGCCGCCGTCACGGCAGCCAGACGCGGATCCTCCGCAGCACGCACGGTGACAGAAAAAAGCAGGCAGGCGGCCAAGGATAACAATAAGTGCTTCATGATGACAAGTCTCTGGATTGGGCAGAATTTCAGTTCGTGGGCAGAGGCAGCGATTTCAGCCAGGCGGTGTTGAAGAGATAATGGTTCTTGCTGGTGATCAGGTGAATGCGGCCGTCCCGTGCCTGGGTGAGGGCCAGATAGCCCAGCGGCTCTGCCATGGTGCTGCTCATGGTGAACTCCACGCGGTCAATGGTGTTGACCGTGCGCGGGTTGGCCGCCGTGGTGATGAGGCGGCGGTGCGGCCAGGTTTTGCCTTCATCATAGGACACAGCGGCAAACATGCCGAAGCCTGTGAACTCGCCATGCGCATGCTTGAAGGTCATGCCCTTGCGGTTCTTCCAGTCCCGCCACTGGTCTGTGAAACTGCACAGAAGAATGCCGCCATCCTGCAGACGGGTCATGGCCGCGCGCTGCACAATGCTGATGGCGGGAAATTCCGAGGCTTCATAGGTCCAGGTTTTGCCGAGGTCACCGGTGAAGCTGACCGGCGTCTTAAAACCGAACTTCTCCTGGTCCACCGGCAAATCATTGCGGCTGAAGGCCAGGATGCGGCCGTCCTTCAACTGCACGAGGGGCGCATGAATACCGGGGTAGCGGAATCCACGACCGCCAGGGCGGAAATCGCTGATCTGTTTGCCGACATCGTTGAAGGCCCAGGTGCGCCCATAGTCGCGGCTGAAGACCAGGCTGGTCTGGCGGTTGTCATGGCCGATGACAAGCGTGCCGTCTTCCAGCCGCAGGACCTGGTTGCCAAACTCGCCGGGCGGCTGAAGCAACTGCGCCTTGGACCACGTAGCACCGTTGTCCGTGGAGGTGCGGACGATGTTTTCCCGCAGTCCCCGGGCAAAGTGATAGAGAGTACGGTCGCCGTCCCACCACACCTTGGGGCCATGGTCATTGATGTCCGGGCCATCCCAAAACACGGAAGCCGGTTCCCACTCCTGGGCTCCCCGGCGGAGGCGGCTGGCCACGTTGCTGAGTTCGGCCCCATCTTCATTGGCGCAGGAGTACCAGACAGCCAGCAGGTCACCGTTGGGACATTCGGTGATGGAAGGGCTGTGGTTGTGCCGGAAGAACAGCGGCCCGTAAGATTCCTTGGGGACCTTCACAAAAGGGATGGGACCTTCAAACACCGCGACATTCTCCGGTGTCGGCTTCATCTTGGGCAAGCTCTGAGAAACGTTGCGGGCGTTCAGCGGCACAGGTGCGGGTGCTGACGGTTTGCCCTGAGGAAAGTTTCCGAGCACCACCCGGAAGCCGATGCGGTCACTTTTGGCCTCCGGCAGCCAGCCAGCCCGGTTGGCGGAGCGCAGCACGCGGCTGAAAATGGAATGATGGCCGCCCCGGAACACCCGGAAGTCGCCCTCTTCTGGTCCGATCGCATCCGCCTGTTCCCCGGCTTCATAAGGGGCATACCAGTCTGCGCACCATTCGGCCACATTGCCATGCATGTCCTGCAGTCCCCAGGTATTGGCCACCGTCTGGCCACCCCTCAGCCGGTCTGCCGTGGGTACCTGTGTGCGGTATTCTGGCGGCAGAGCGCTGCCTGCAAAATAGCGATCACGGAAAGCGACATCCGATGCCCATTTTTGGAAACCCGCAGGCAGCGAATCCCCGGTGTGAAACAGTGTGGTGCTGCCTGCCCGGCAGGCGTACTCCCACTCAGCCTCGGTAGGCAGGCGGTAGGTCTTGTCTTCCTTGGCGCTAAGCCAGGCACAAAATTGCACCGCATCTTCCCAGCTCACCTGGGTGACGGCATCGGCATCCTTCCCCTGGCCTTTCAAATGCTCCGGACGGAACTGGCGGAACTGTCCCAGGGTCACCTCCGTTTTGCTCATGTGAAAAGCCTGGCTGATGCGGACACGATGAGCGGGCTTTTCATCCGAATCTGCATCGTCCACGCGCGCCGGGTGGCGCAGCATCTCGTGGTCTGCCTGCGGGCCGTCCTGCCCCATGAGGAATGTGCCCGCCTCAATTCCCACAAAGCGCATCCCCACGGAATTGACGAAATCTTCAGCCGCTGACACTGAACAAGAGTTGAAAGCAACGCCAAGGAGAACTCCAATCTGCCGTAGACGAAAAGTCAGATTCCACATATCTTCTAAGGGTTGGTTTAGTGAAACTCCGGCGGCGTCCAAAACGTACTCTCGATCGCACGGTCATCTTCGCGTGGGCCATTGTAATAGTACACGTTGAAGATCTTACCATCTGGTCGAACCAAAGCACGCGGGTAACCCAAGTCGGCATCGAAGCCATCGTCACGAATAATGATTTCAGGCAACCAAGTCTTGCCTTCATCTGCACTGATACGCGCTCGCATGCCGCATGGTTTCTGGCGATACCCATAGGTCACACACAAGCGGCCATCGGGGAGCAGCACAGTGGCGGGAGGATTACCACCAATGTTGCCAGTGACAGCACCCACGTGCGTCCAGTTTTGACCCAAGTCACTGCTACGCCAAAGCTCAATGCTAGCCTTCGGTTTACCCATGCGAATGGTCGTTAGCAGAGTTCCATCTTTGGTCCGCACGGTGCTTGGCATGATCGCAAACCCACCGGGCTGAGGTTCTTCTCCAATATATGAAACAAACTTCCATTTCAGCCCGCCATCCGTTGTGCGAGCACAGAAGACACGGCCTTCCTTGCCATCGTTCTTTTTACCGCAGCTTCCAAACATCAAACAATCGCGAGATCCTAGAATAATGAGATCCGTGCGAGTGCAGATGCCCTCAACCCCCTCCACATCAAAAACATAAGGCCCACGCCAAGTTTTGCAGCGGTCCACACTCGTGTAAAACCAAGATGGTCCCGCGTGCAGTCCACCGAAGCAAAACTTGACGGCTGAATCCGGGGCCGTGAAGTCCAGAGGCTCCGTCAGGGGCGTCGGTTTCGCTTCTTTTTTACGATCCGCAAAAGGAACATTCTCTTCGGTTTTCCAAGTCTTGCCTCCGTCCATACTGCGAGCCTGGAACTCATAGGAGGGTTTTGTGCGATCAATCCGGTGGTCTGTGGTGGTCGATTTATACCAAGTGGATGTGAAGCCGACGACCAATTCATCTCCCCATTGCCACAATCCATGGTTAGCGGGCCAGCCGCCATAACGTCCCGGCTCTTTGTAGATGATCACATTCTCACGTATGGCCGGGCTGAGAGAGGCCGCTTCTGAGGTCGGTGAATCAGGCTTCAGAATTTCGAGTTTCGTGTCGGCAAGAGTCAGCGATGCAATCGCCATCCATGAGGCACTGAGAAGATATTTTGTCATGAGTCGTGTGGGAAGGGGGGGACGGCGAAGCCCGTCATTGTTAGAATGGTTTGTGGCAATGACTGCCCATCAGCGCGGGTCGATGGTGAGCTTACCAAAGCGAATTGACCGACGTTGACGCTTTTCATCGCCACTGTCCCAGACAGCCCGGAACTCACCTGGGGCAATCTCGATGAGGCTCGGATAGGAGTTATGAATCCCTGCATCATAGAAGGTCCTCTCCTCACTCCATCCCACTTCGCTTAGTTTGCATTTATAACGCAGTGCCATCCGGCTAAAAGCTGGGCCATCGTTATAGACGTAAAGCTGAATACCAGTCTGGGATTGACCAAACCAGCCTTCGGAAACCGAATTCCAGAGATCCGATTCTTCCACCGCAGCGGTCCATGTCCTACCTCCATCTTTGCTGATGCTAGACCAAGCACGCGGTGGATTCAGCGCCCCACCTTCAAGTGTCTTGCCATCTGCTTTGCCTCGGGAGGTTCGCATGACCATCTTGAGATCATTGTGTCCGTTGACAACGGCAAGCTGTCCTTCATGGAGAAAGATCGCTTCAGATCCTTTCTGCGGAATGTATCCTCCCAGATGCCAGTCTAGCAGGCTGGTACTGCGCAAAACGAACTGCTCTTGCTGCCCCAAAGGATCTGCGCGTTTTGTATTCCGATGAGCAGGTAATAAATAAACGGCCTGGCCATCTTCGACTATGCGCTGGATTTCACCAAGAATGACGAGCGGTCCGGTGTAGTGCATCGCCAGTTCTACAGGGTTCCATGAACGACCACCATCGCCACTGTAAGCCGCAGCCAGATGTGAGTCTTCGCTGTCCGCGTAATTCAGCGGGCAGCGCATGGCAAAACACCAAACCACCTCTTGCCCCGGTGGTTTATAGAGCACTGCATTGCAGTAACCAAATTGCAGAGCTCCATGCCTCTGTTCGTGATCAAAAACTGCACTTGGAATGCTCCACGACTTTCCATCATCCGTGGAAACAATCGCATCAATGCTCCCCATATCCATCTTCCCAGGGATACCTTACTGATAGGCAATGATCAGATGATTCGGTTTCCACTGGGCGA
>DASWXG010000278.1:0-2174 GCA_036405615.1 Prosthecobacter sp.
GCATACCAATCCCCTGCCTGGGCATGGAAACGGAAGCGGGTTGCAACCGGAGAGCCTGAGGTTGAGCGGCTGCCGGGCAGCCCCATCACAGGTGAATACAACATTGGCTGGGCCAGCCCCGCCTCATTGCGCAGGCCAAAACCATAGCGGGATTCATCCGCCTGCTGCCAGCCGGAGGGCATAAGATCCGGGTCTCCCACCAGAGCGCAGGACACGCCCTTCCGGGTCACGAGGGTCATCGGCGTAGGGGTGGTGGAGTTTAGCAGCAGCAAGGGATGCTGGGGAAAGCGCCGGTCTTGAAATTGGAAGGGCAACAGCCAGGCGTCTGCGGCATCTGGCTGCACCGCCACGGGGCCATGAAAGCCTAACGAATAATGCCCAGGCTGGGTGGGCTTGAAGGTCAGGCGCACCAGGGCATCTGTGCGGCCGGGCTCCAGGATCCAGGTGGCAAAAAGCTGGCCTTCAGCAGTGGGAGCAAAACGCAAATGCACCGTTTTTTCGTCCACCTGCTGGGCGGTCGCCGGTCGCAAAGGCAGGCATTTTCCAGCCAGCCAGGGCACCGTCCCCGGGCCAAGCCTTGTGAGAGCCGTCGCACCGCCAGCATTCACCTCCACCTGCGGGCTCAGGCTGGTGTCCCACGCGGGATACACCCGCCCGCGAGAGATGCCAGGCTCGCTCTCCAGCGAGCGTGCCAGCACCCTGTAGCTGGCCTCATCCGCCGCTGTGTCCAGCGGCAACCACCCGGCCTTCTCCGAATCTCTCACAGCCACTCGCATCCCCACGGCAGGCTGACCGTCCGGCGTACGGCTTTTGTGGAAGGTGATGCGCATCCGCTCATTGGCCAGGGTGGCGGCCGCCGCTTCCTCGACCTGCTCCAATGGCGGAGGGCTGAAAGCCCGGCGGGAAGATTCCGCCAGAGTCACAGGCACGGTTTCCGCGGCCTCTTTGCCCAGCTTCCAAGTCACTCCTGCCGGGACATAACTGAGATTGTCCGTGAAAAGAATGGCCTCACAACGGGCGGAATGACGGCACTTCTCCCCGAGCACCAGCAACTGCGGCCCTGCGGGCAGCGCCAAAATACCGCCGTCCTCCCAGGCCCATCCATCTTCACCCTCCTGGCCATGGGTGCCAAAACAACGCTCCAGTAAAGCCGATCCCACCCGCAGGGAAAAACTGCGCACACCCGGGCGGTTCTGGGGGAAATCTTTGCTGCGCACCCAGACCCGCCACTTGCCAGCCTGGGGAATGGAAACAGCGCCCACCGCCGGAGCCTTTTCCACAGCGGGTGTCGGGGCGATCAGATATCTCCGCGCGCCCTTGTTGATCCCGCTTTCTGATTCCGCCATCCACCCACCCGGCATCTCCAAATTTTCCGTGAGCAGCAAAAACGTGCGCGCCTTACCCGCCTGTGGCCAGAGGACCAGAGCGACAAAAATACAAAGCAGCCGCCTGCCTAAAAACCACTGCGAAAAAAGGGAGAAAAGAGGGCTGCTAGAAAACATCTCAGCCATTCCATAAACCATGCCTGGCGGCGGAGCAAACCGGATGGGAACCCCACGATCCGTGCTTTGAACCCGCTATGGTTTCCGCCGCACCTGCCGGGTTCCTGGTGGCGTCTTGCGCCGGTAAGTGAGGCCTTCTTCAAAGCAGGTGCCGGAAAGATCTTCGAGCTTGGATGCCAGGAATGCCTTCGCATCTTCCACCCCTTGATTGTAACAGAAGGGGCCGATCTCCTGCAGGACATAGTCCAGCATCTGGCTGGCCTGAATGTCGCCCATTTCACAGTCCAGTTCAGCAGACACATAACGCTGCAAAGAAGCGAGGGCTTCCGCTTTTTGCTCCTTGGAGAGATTGGCATTCATAGCAGTTGCCCATACACAGATCATGCCCTCCGGCCAGTGTCTTTTTGGGTCGCCTGTCCGCTACAGCGGTGAAGCGAATCCGCATCAAACATTTCACGGGCGAATCCTCCCCGGAGCACCAGGGAATCCGCCGGTGCCCAGAATGGAGAGGCCCGTTCTTCCAGCAGCATACCTTTCAGCGTCTCAAAACGAAATCCCTTGCCGCTCACAGTCATCTCCCACTGGCCATAATTGACGTGATGATTGTTGCGCTCACCGAGCCCGGTTTGCTTTTGCACAGTCAGGCGGACAAAGGACTCCGCACCCTCCTCA
>DASWXG010000279.1:0-7216 GCA_036405615.1 Prosthecobacter sp.
ACTACCGGGCACCCTTGGTCCTTTTCTATCTGAAAGAATTGTCGTATCGTGAGATCGCCGAGGCGCTGGGCATTCCCATCGGCACGGTGATGTCCCGCCTCTCGCGCGCCAAGGACAACCTGCGCGCCATCCTCCTGCGCCTCGAAGAGTCCACCACCAGCCGCATTATTCCCGCCCAATTCAGCCCCACCCCCCTCTTGTGAACCGCGAAGAAGCCAGACTCGAACTCGACGCCACGACGCTCCGTCCGCAGGACGCGTCGCCGGAGGCGCGTGAGATGGCCCGGAAGGATCCGGAGCTGGGCGCGTGGCTGGAAAAGCGCACTGCTTTTGACGAATCCGTGGCCGAGGCCTTCCAGGGCATGACCGTGCCTGCCCCTTTGCGCGCCAGCATCCTGCGTGCAGCTAAAGCTCCTTCTGCGGCGAGACGCCGGATTGCCTGGTTCACATCCACCATGGCGGCCGCCGCCGCGTGTGTCGCCTTTGGCTGGGTGCTGCTTTGGCCGGGGAACTCGGCGATGGCTGCCTGGGAGTCTGACTCCCTCGCCGCTGTGGCCAAGGTGGAATATGGCGTGGCCCGTCTGGACCAGAAGGCGGTCAATTTTGAGGCCGTGCGTCAGCTTTTGAACGCCCGTGACTGCCCCTGCCCGAATGCAGTGCCCAAGGCGCTGGCCAATCTGCGCACCCATGGCTGCAAACAAATTCAGGTGGATGGCCGTCCCGCCAGCCTGATCTGCTTTGAACTGGAGCCAGGCAAGGAGGCGCACCTGGTGGTGTTCAGCAACACGGACCTGTGCGACTGCCCAGGACAGAACCAGCCCTGCTTCAAGGCCTCCAAGAACTGGCGCTATGCCTCCTGGAGCCATGGCGAGCAGGCTTTTGTGCTGGCCACCCGGGCGGACGAAGAGGCGTTGAAGACGCTGTTTGCCGCGCGTTAATGAACCGCGCGCTTTGGCTGCGGGACTCCCCAGCCGCCGCGTTTGCTGTTCCTCGCCTCGTTCTCCATCGCGCGGAGGTGGCTTTCGAAGTGATACTCGCTCTGCCCGTCCGGCATCCGCGTGCCCTTGGTGTGAATACGGCACAGTCCGCCGCGCACCAGCTTTTCGGACAGTTCCTCCCCGTCCTCAAAGAACACCACGGCATACACGCGCTCGCTGTTGTACACCCGCTCCCAACGGGTGTGCACCGTGAAGCGTTTCTCCCTCAGCAGTTGTTCGGTGAAGGTCCTGGCCTCCGCGCCCACCTTGACTGTCTGAGGGATGGTGAGCCCGCCAAAGTAACCCGCCTGGTCTTTGAGCCGCCCGTTCACCAGCGGATAGTCGCGCGTTTCAGGACAGTCCACGAAGTACAGCCGCAGCACCTGCTCACCCTCGCTATGGGCCACCTTGAAGCTGTCGCCATCATTGTTCGGATGCTCCAGCAGCTTCACGTCCCTGAGGGTCACGAAATGACCATCTGGCTCCGGCTTTGGCGTGGGCGGCTTCCCCCGGCTGACATCCCAGAGCTGAACCAGGCCCACCAGCGCCCAGAAGAGCATCCACAGCGGGCGCGACCATGACTTGGAGCGCCGCCTTCTCATGTGCCGCGCTTGTTGCCGAAGAGATCGATGTGCAGCCGTGGGGAGTAGCGCCAGCCCGTGGTCTTGCACAGCTCCACCAGCCACATCTGCCGTGCCTTCAGCGCCTCCTGCGTGATGCCCTCCGGCATGAGCAGAACCTTTTCCGGCGGAATTTCCACACCGATTGAGTCGATCACCGCCCGCGCTTCGGCCGCGTCCGACTCATTGGCCAGCACAAACTTGAGCTGAAAATCATACGCGGAGCACCACGCGTGCAGCACCTCCGGCTGCAGCCGCAGCCGCTCATGCTTCTCCGCCCAGGCCTTGCCGCCTTTTTCTTCCGTGGGTGTGGAGTGCGCCAGCTTCGGGCTGATGGAGGCCAGATCGCAAGGAACACCGTTGGGTGCCACAGTGCCTGCCGTCTCAATGGTGATGTGTTTTCCCTGCTCTCGGAAAGCCGACAACAGTCGCGGCATCTCCCTCGCAATCATCGGCTCCCCGCCCGTCACCACCACAAACCGTGTGGGATGCTTGTTCACCACGGCCAGGATCTCCTCCACGGCCAACTCGGTCCCTTCCGGCTTCCAGGAAGCATACGGCGTGTCGCACCAGGTGCAGCGCAGGTTGCAGCCGGAAGTCCGCACAAACACCGACGGCACCCCCACGAGCGAGCCCTCGCCCTGCACGGAGTAAAAGATCTCGGAGATCAGCATGAAGAGGAGGGCTGACGTTGGAGGGACTGGAGCACCTCTTTCAGGCGTTTCTTGAACACATCGTAGCTAGGCATGCTGATTCTGCCATGATCAATGGTGCCTTCTTGAACCATGTTGGCGAGGTCAGAGACTTGCTTGCCCATGCCATCCAGCAGCGCCTGTAACTGCTGCTTGGCTGGTTCTGGAGAATTGTCATTACCCGAGAGAGCCGTTTCTAGGGACTGGCAATTTTGGTAGGCACCTTGTTTTAAGGCGCAGATGAGCCAAGCCTCGCTCTTGGGCTTGGGAACCATGGGAACTCCAAATTCAAATTCTTCGGACGCAAAACCGTCCTTCATTGATTTAAGGCGAGATTCATACAGGCCTCGTTCCGTGGCACGGGTTCCATCAGCGTCGTGAAAAAGCACAACGCCTCTTGGACAGCCATCGCTTCTAGATTCTGTCATTGCAAGACGTGCAAGAGCGCGGGCTTCCTTGAAAAAATGGCCCGTTTCGAAGTCTCTCCGTCTCCCTGTGACAAATGTCATAGGGAGTTTCTTGGCCATTTGGGTCCTGGTTGATTCCGGGACATGGTCGAGTGCACCCGAGTCGGTCAACGAGTAACCCAGCTCACCTTCGGCAATCTTGTCCACTAACGTGGCCATAGGGCCGGGCTCGAAGTTTCTGTCATTACATCTAGCCTCGGCGTTGAGGCAGCGCCCAATATCCGTTGGTCCCTCGCCTGAAACAATCAGGATCATGTGGCGGCCTCGCTAGGGGTTGCCTCCTTGGCCAGGCGGCTCACGAGGTCTTCAATGCTGGTGTCTAGGAAAACTTCACCTGGGCCAAGCGCACGGAGTTTACGTTCGTTCTCCGGTACATCAAAATACCTGCGGCTTTGAGTTCGGCCATCAGGCGATTTGAAGAGCAAGATCACTCCCGCCTTGGCCACATCATCTTCCAGATAGTTCAAAACCACCGGGCTGTGGGTGGTGACGATGACTTGAGTTCCTTCTCGGCTTAAAGAGACGAGAAAATCCATCAGCTCATCTGCAATCGCCGGATTAATGCCATTCTCAACCTCGTCCAACAGGAGGATCTTGGACCCGGTGTAAGCTTGTGAAAGCATGGCAATAACCCGAAGAAACCCATCATTGATATGAGCTTCGGTCACTTCCCGTCCCCCCATGGTGCTTTCTTTGACCAGAAGACCTTTCCATCCAAATTGCTTGTCTCTGATCCGCCAGTTTTGAACCTGCGGATAAAAGCGGGATATTTGCTTTCGCAAATCGTCCCGCTGTTCGACCGAAAGTTGCGCCAAAAATCCCGTCAGCCGCTCTCCACTGGATCCGATATCTTCGCTCTCCCGTGAACTGCGGCGCATCAATTGCGGAGCAAGAAGCTCCAAGGAGCGGAGACTAATGAGATGCCTTTTCACCTCATTAAGCAGAGGGTGAGCATTTTCCAAATTTAGGGTGGATAGCACGGAACCCTCATATTCGAAGGGAACATTTTTGTAATGTTCTGAAGGTTCCCCGGGCCTTCCGGCCACTGTCAGGCTGCCTGCCGAGACCAAGCTCAACAACATTTCGTCCCCCTCCGTGATGTTTTCTGTCACGCACTGCACCGAAGGAGAGTGGTAGCACGCCGTCCATGTGACTTTCGTGGTCTGATTGAGCGTCAGATCTACAGCAATCTGAATGCTCGGTCGTTTTTCGCCGCCTAGATTTGTCGCCAGATCCATTCTGTCCCATTCCCGCGATTCAAGCCATTCCTCCACCCTTCCTCGCATGAGCTGCGCGGTGAAATCAAAAGCCTGGAGCAAGGTGGTTTTCCCCGCGCCATTCATCCCGATAAGACAAGTAAACCCGGCAAGTTCATGTCCCTCCGGTGGCAGATCGAAATCGGCCAGGGACTTGAAGTTTTCGATGTGGAAGCGGGTGATCATTGTCCGAGGTGAACATTGCCAGAGATTGCCGGGCAGCGCCAGTCCTTCATGTCTCCCGTAACGTCGTCACGGCGCTTTCCATTCTGCCGCATGCTGGGCAAAGGCCCTGGCGGCGCGTTGCAGCGCTTCGTCTATGTCCGCCTGGGTGTGGGAAAGGCTGATGAACCAAAGGCCGCGCTCAATGGCGCGCACGCCTTCCTCCAGCAGGCAGCGGCGCAGGTGCGCCCAGCGCGGGGCGTCATGGCGCAGCACGTAGTCACGGTAGTCCAGCACCGGGCCTTCCGGCATCTGCGGCTTCAGCATGGTGCAGTGGAAAACCAGGCCGAAGCCCTGCGGCACCAGCGGAACGTCGTGCTCCTCGGCTAGCAGGGTGAGACCGGCCATGAGCTTTTCGCCCAGCTCGATCATCCCGAAAGGATGGCTGTCGCCCAGGGCATGGATCTCATCGAGGCACCACTTCGCAGCGGCGAGGCAGAGAGGATTGGCATTCAACGTGCCGGCGTGCACCACCTGGCCGCTGATGATTTTTTCAAACATGGACTCCTTGCCGACCAGCGCGGCAAAGGGAACGCCGCCGCCGATGGCCTTGCCCAGGATGGTCAGGTCCGGGGTGAAGCGCAGAAAGCCCTGCGCGCAGCCCGCGCCGAAGCGGAAACCGGTGATCGTTTCGTCGGCGATCATGACGATACCCTCGGCATCGCACAGCTCGCGAATGGTGTCGATCATGCCGGGGACGGGCGGCATGCAGCCGGTGTTGCACAGCACCGGCTCAAAGATGATGGCGGCGATCTGGCCGTGGTGCTCCTTCACCCGCTGGCGCAGGTGGTCGGGGTCGTTCCAACGGGCGACGACGAAGGTGCCGGGAACCTCGGGAATCACGCCCTGGCTGGGATGAATATGGGTGGGGTTGTTCTCATCTCCCCACTTGTCTGGAGGAGGCGCGTAGCCCACCAGGCCCTCGTCCGACCAGCCATGGTAGTGGCCTTCAAATTTCAAAATCAGCGGCCTGCCCGTGTGCGCGCGTGCCAGCCGCAGGGCGGAGAGCACCACCTCGGTGGCGGAGTTGTTAAAGCGCACCCGTTCAGCGCCCGGGATCATCTTTTGCAGCCGCTCGGCCACCTCGATCTCCAGCTCGCTCTGCGCGGCCCAGTGGGTGCCTTTGCGCGCCTGGGCCGCGATGGCGTCCGCCATGCCGGCGGGTGCATGGCCGTAAAGGAGGGCGCCCTGGCCGGTCTGGAAGTCGATGTACTCATTCCCGTCCACGTCGAACAGACGGCAGCCATTGCCGTGGTCGAAATAGAGGGGCACAGGCGCCTCCATCTTGCGGATGCCGCTGTTGACGCCGCCTGCAATGCTGCGCTGGGCCCGGGCAAACAGCTCGGCCGACTTCGAAAACATGTAAGACATGGGGGAAGGAGAAAGGGTGCAATCAATGCAGCGGCGACGTGTCATACACGATGACGCGGTCAAAGAACGGCTTGCACGTGTCCACAAAGCGTTTGTGCCGGGGGCAGTCTTTCTGGTAAAACTCGTGGTCGGCCATGCTCTTGAAGTGCAGGAGCAGGGAATAGTTGAACGAGTGGTCCGTCACCGGGCGCTCCTCGGTCTTGGCGGGCTTGCCGGCAAAGCCGTGCTCCAGGTAGTCGATCTCGAGCAGGTGCATCAGCTCGGTCTCAAAAGTGGAGAGCTGTTCGGGGGTGATGTCGGGCTTAAGCCAGAAATAGACGTTGTGGATCATAACGGGAAATTGGTAGGCGGGGGTGCTGAGAGTGCCAAGATGAAACTTTGGGAAGGCGTCTGCGGCTTTAGCCAGATTGAACATTTTTAGTTAAGGCCTCTCAAATACCGGACTCCCGGGCCCCCACTGACAAATACGCTAAAGAACGTGCTGCAAGAGACGTATTGTAGGATGGAGACATGCGTGATATATTCTTCACGCGGGCTTCCACCCTGCTCAACGGACGATGGCCCCACTGGGAACGACTGAAAGTCCGCGTTGCACGCCAACCCCAACAATGCAAACCTAGTACCATCATCATTATGAACATCACCCCTATCCTTGCCGGTTTTGGTCCCCTCGGAACGCCCGAGCTGATCATCATCGCCGTCCTCATTCTTGTGCTCTTTGGCGCAAAGAAACTCCCCACCTTTGCCCGCAGCCTGGGCAAGAGCATGGGCGAGTTCAAGCGCGCTCGTGAAGACTTCGAGCGCGAACTGCATCAGGCCCAGGACGAGGCCGAGCGCCCGCAGGCCCAGATCCAGCAGCCGCAGGAAAAGCGCCAGCCGGTGGCCAGCGTTCAGGACTCCTGATCTGACCTGAGCTTCTCACGAGCATGACTTTCATGCATCATGTCACGCGGCGGGCTTTCATGCCCGCCGTTTTTTTTGTTTTCGCAGCAGGCGCCCTGCTTCTCGCCGCCGAACCGAGCCCAGAGCAGCTGACATTCTGCTCTTACAATCTGCGGAACTGGGTGACCACGGACCCTTTGGACCTTCAGGCGTCCAACACATTTCCCGCCAGGCCCAAACCAGAAGCGGAAAAAGAGCGCGTGGCAAAGATCCTCGCCGCCATCAAGCCTGACATCCTCGGCGTATGCGAAATCGGGGATTCCGACGATCTGGAGGACCTGCAGCGACGTCTTGCAGAGGCGGGGGTGGACTTGCCACACACCGAAATAGCGCACGGCGGCGATGAGACGCGGCGGCTGGCGTTGCTGTCCCGCCTGCCCATCAACGCCCGAAACTCCCAGCTCGATTTAAAGTATCAGATTGGCGACCAGACGCTGCCGCTCCTGCGCGGTATTCTGGACGTGACCATCGCCATCACGCCGACGCTGGACATCCATTTTCTAGGCGTGCATTTGAAGTCAAAACGCGAAGTGGCAGAGGCTGATCAAGCCGAGATGCGTCGCAACGAGGCACGGCTGCTGAGGCTGCATATCGATTCTCTTTTCGCCGAGGAACCTGGGGCCGCCATCCTGGCCTATGGCGATTTCAACGAGCACCGCCATGAACCAGC
>DASWXG010000280.1:0-9025 GCA_036405615.1 Prosthecobacter sp.
GCTGAGCTGAAGAAGTAATTTCAACCCTCCTTATTTACCGACCCATGGCAGAAATCTCCGCTAAAGTCGTCATGGCCCTGCGTGAAAAGACCAACGCAGGCATGATGGAATGCAAAGCCGCTCTCAAGGAAGCCGAAGGCGACCTGGAAAAGGCCGAAACCATCCTCCGCAAAAAAGGCACCATCAAGGCCGAGAAGAAGGCTGACCGCCAGACGAAGGAAGGCATCATCGCTTCCTACATCCACATGGCCGGCCGCATCGGCGTGCTGATCGAAGTGAACTGCGAAACCGACTTCGTTGCCCGCAACGAAAACTTCCAGGCCTTCGTGAAGGACGTGTCCCTGCACATCGCCGCTTCCAATCCGAAGTTCCTGGCCCGCGAAGAGATCCCCGAAGGTCTCATCGCCAAGGAGCGCGAAATCGCCGCCGACCAGGTCAAGGGCAAGCCCGAAGCCATCGCCGAGAAGATCATCCAGGGCAAGATCGACAAGATCTTCTCTGAGCAGTGCCTTCTGGAGCAGGCCTTCATCAAGAACCCCGACCAGACCGTGGGCGACTACGTGAAGAGCAAGATCTCCGAGCTGGGTGAAAACCTCGTCGTCCGCCGTTTCGTGCGTTACGCCGTGGGTGAAGACCTTCAGGCATAATTGCCCGAAACCAGCAGCCAAAAATTCGAAGGGCGGGATGCAAATCCCGCCCTTTTTTGTGTTTGAATCCGCCGATCTCGGTTTCTCCAAATCATCCGCTGTGGGCAGGGTATGAAATGGCCCGCAGCAGGGCTACAGACCGCCCAGCTTGCAGATCTTGTCCCAGTGTTTTTGCTCCACGGGGGTGATGGAAAGGCGGTTGCCTTTGCGCAGGATGAGCATGTCTGCCAGCGCGGGCTCGGCACGCAGCATCTCCAGGGTGACAAAGGTTTTGAAGGCGGCTTCCCATTTCACATCCACCATCAGCCAGCGGGGCTCTTCCGGTTTGCTGCCCTTGTCAAAATATTCGGAGGAAGGATCAAACTGGGTGTGATCCGGATAAGCTTCTTTGACGATTTTGACCACTCCGGCAATGCCGGGAACCGGGCAGCTGGAATGGTAGAAAAAACCCAGGTCGCCCAGGGCCATTTCGTCACGCATCATGTTGCGCACCTGGTAGTTGCGCACGCCGTTCCAGGGTTCGGTTTTCTTGGCCCGTTTGTGCAGGTCTTCAAAGGAGAAAACATCGGGTTCGGATTTGAGCAGCCAGTGACGCATGGGATGAGGTGCCCCTCATACACTGCCCGGCGCGGAAAGGAACGCTGAAATCTTCCCCCGGCGGCATTTTTGTGAATTCCGGGTTTGCCAAAAATGTCATGCACGGGAGGCTGGGCGGCTCCGTTATTTCCAACCCCCGGACTGCCGGAGAACCCTTGACCCTCCCGCAGGCTCCGCGTTTACTCGTTTCTTCACCCGCCATGCCCCGTCATCTCACCCTCCCTCTGCTGCTTTGTGCCGGCGCCGCCTGGGCGTCCCAGCCGAAATCAGCCTCTGATGTGCCTGATCCCAACCCGGAGGTGCAAAAGGCGGGTTTTGTGATTCCTGAAGGTCTGGAGGTCACTCTCTGGGCCCAGGAGCCGATGATTGCCAAGCCGGTGCAGATGAACTGGGATGCCCAGGGCCGCCTCTGGGTGGTCAGCAGCACCACTTACCCGCAGATCAAACCGGGCGACGGCACCAAGGACCAGGTGGTGGTGCTTGAAGATACCGACGGCGATGGCAAGGCGGACAAATCCACCGTCTTTGCCGAGGAACTCCACATCCCGACAGCGGTGATCCCCGGCGATGGAGGAGCCTATGTGGCCAACTCCACGGAAGTGCTGTTCCTGAAAGACACGGATGGCGACCTCAAGGCGGATGAGCGTACAGTGGTCCTGAGCGGTTTCGGCACAGAGGACACCCACCACCTGCTGCACACCATGCGGCACACGCCGGAGGGGCTGCTGTCCTTCCTGCAGTCCATTTACATTCACAGCCATATTGAGACCCCCTATGGCGTGCGCCGCCTCATGGGCGGTGGCGTGTGGGAGTTCCGCCCGGAGACCCGCCGTCTCGAAGTCATCAGCAAAGGTCTCATCAACCCCTGGGGTTATGAATTTGACCGCTGGGGCCAGTCCTTTGCCACGGACGGTGCCGGCGGTGAAGGCCTCAACTACATCTTCCCGGGCAGCGTTTTCAAAACCTCGCCGGGAGCCAAACGTACGCTGAGCGGCCTCAGCCCGGGCCAGCCGAAACAGTGCGGCCTGGACGTTCTGGATGATCCGCACTGGCCGGAAGACTGGCAGGGTACCTGGGTCACCAATGACTTCCGCGGCAACCGCGTGAACCGGTTTAAAGTCACGGCGACTGGCAGCGGCTACATGGCCAAACAGGAGGCAGACGTGCTGGCCTCCAACCATCGCGCCTTCCGGCCCATCGACATTCGCGTGGGGCCTGACGGTGCTCTTTACATTGCCGACTGGTATAACCCCATCATCCAGCACGGTGAAGTGGACTTCCGCGACCCCCGTCGTGACCTCGTTCATGGCCGCATCTGGCGCATGACGGCCAAGGGCCGTCCGCTCAGCACCATGCCGAAAATTGTCGGTGCGCCGGTGCCGGAACTTCTGGAAATGCTGAAGAGCGACCGCAAGTGGACGCGCCATTTTGCCAAGCAGGAGCTGCGCTCCCGCGGTGTGGCAGAAGTGGTGCCTGTGTTGAAAACCTGGCCGGATTCCCTGGACAAAGCGGCCCCTGGCTACTGGCACACTTTGCTGGAGGTCGCCTGGGCGCGCGAGGGCCTGAACCGTTTTTCCGCCAAGCTGTGGCGCGACCTCTATGCCAGCCCGGACGCCCGCATCCGCGCGGCTGCTCTGCGTATTCTCTCCCACCGCTGGCGCGAGCTGCCAGATGCCATGGATTTCCTGAAGAAGGCCGTTGCGGATGAAAATGCGCAGGTCCGTCTGTGGGCCGTGTCCGTGCTGTATGAGATGCGCCAGCCCAAGGCCTTTGAACTGGCCTTGAAAGCCCTGGACCAGCCGCTGGATGAGAACCTGGACTTCCTCCTGGAACTGACGGCGCGTGAGCAGGTGGACATCTGGCTGCCGCTGGCCCTCAAGGGTGACCTGAAGCTCAATGACAATCCCAAACATTTGGTTTACGCCATGAAGGCCACGGGGCGCAGCGAGGCTCTGAAGCCCCTGCTGGGCTCTTTGAAAGCAGGCAAACTGGCTGCCGACGATGCTGCCTCCGTCCTGGCCATGGCCGGTGACTCCGCAGATGCCGCCCAGGCCGGGGAGATTGCCGCTTTGGTGAATGATCCTGCCATGGCTGATAAGGTTGTGGGCCTGATGGATGCTCTGGTCAAAGCCGCTACAACGCGGGCAGTGAAGCCCGAAGGCGCGCAGGAAACGGTGACCGCCTGGCTGGCCAGCCCGCGTCCGGAAATCGTTCACCGCGCCACCATCCTGGCCGGGGCCTGGAAGGTGGAGCCTGCACGCGGCACGCTGCAGGAGATCCTGGTGAAAGACAGCACTCTGCCGCCGGTGCGCGAGGGCGCTGTGCAAGGTCTGGCCCGCCTGGGCGGAGCCAAGTCCCGCGACTTCTTTGACAAGGTGTTTCAGGAACAGCCGGCGCTGCGCAGTCTGGCCGTTCAGGGCCTCACGGATGTGGGACCGCAGATCGCCGCCAAGAGGGCCATTGAGTTTCTGGCCAGGTCCAAGGATGCCCAGGAGGCAACCCCCGTGCTGAACGCTTTCCTCAAGAACAAGCAGCTTCCCGGTGTGCTGGCTGCCGAACTAAAGGACAAGACCATCCCGGACTTTGTGGCTGTGGAGGGTATCCGCATGGTGTCCACCCGTGGCATCAAAGGTCCGCTGGAAGAGGCTCTGCGCACGGCGGGTGGCGTCAAGCAGATGAACCAGGCTCTGACTCCTGAGCAGATGGCCGCCTTGGTGGCCAAGGTGAAAGAGCAGGGGAATGCGGCCCGTGGAGAATCCATCTACCGTCGTCAGCAACTGCTCTGCCAGTCCTGCCACGCCATTGGCGACGCAGGCGGTGTTCTGGGGCCCAACCTGGTCAGCATTGGCGGCAGCGCCCCGGTGGATTACTTGATTGAGAGCCTGCTGGAACCCAGCAAGAAGATCAAGGAAGGCTATCACATGGTGATCATCAGCACCAAGGATGGCAAGATCATCAGCGGTGGTCTGGTGCAGGACGGTGGCGATGAAGTCATCGTCCGTGACCCTGCCAACCAGCTTCAGAAGGTACCGAAGGCCCAGATCGCCAGCCGCCAGATGAGCCCCGCCAGCATGATGCCGCCCGGGCTCACCGCCAGCCTGCGGGAAGACGAGTTTGTGGATCTTGTCCGCTTCCTGTCCGAACTGGGTCGCGAAGGCGACTACAAGATCAAGCCTAACCGCTATGTTCGTACCTGGCGCATCATGGCACCCATGACCCAGGAAGCGGTGGACCACGTTCGCCACGTCGGCCTGCCTGCCCTGCACGAGAAGGACAGCAACTATCCCTGGCAGATCGCCTTCTCCAAGGTGGGTGGCGACCTGCCTCTTTCTGAACTGCAAGAGATTAAGATGTACCCCTGGTTCCCCAAGATTGCCCAGTTCACGCTGAAACTGGACAGCCCGGGCAAGGTCAAACTCGCGCTCAGCAGTATCAAGGCGGTGGAGGTGGTGGTGGGTGACCAGGTGGTCAAAGAACTGACTCCTGAGCTCACGCTCGACCTGCCTGCGGGGACGCATCCGGTGAGCATCGTCATCGGCAAGGCCGCTGGAGAGCTGGCTGGCTTCCGTGTTGAGGTGCTGGACGGAGCCGCGACGCTGCAATAGTTTTGGCCTAACGCTTGATTCACCCAAAAGGAGAAGCCCGGAACCGCGAGGTCCCGGGCTTCTTTGTGTGTGGAACTCTGTGCCCGCCTCTTGCCGTTACTTCGGCTCCAGAATCAAAGCAGTGTCATCCGAGCGGAGGGTGTGATCGCTAAGTTCTGCGATGTAGCGCAAGGCGGTAAACAGCGGTACATCCCGCAGTTCCAGGCTGATCTGGGCTTGAGTCGCGCCGCCGGGTTTCAGGATGATGTTGAGTGCCCGGGGGGCGGCCTCTTCGCGGTCTCTGACGTGGGTCCGAAGAAATTCGACAGCCTCTTCGACTGTTGCTCCTGCGAAGTTCACCTGGGGCAGGACGATGTTTCGCGCAAGTTCAGCCGCTTTGCCCTGAGCGGGAGATACCGTGGGAATTTTCTCAGCGGAGGACGGGTCGGGTTTGGCTTCCAGGGTGGGGGTGCTAATGGCCTCGATCATCACGGCGTTTGCATCCACCCGGTACTTGCAACCTGCCAGCTCGGTGACGTATCTCACCAGATCGACGAGCGGCACATCTTTCAGGTCCAGTGTCAGGCTGGTGCGCTCGCCGGTTCCGGGTTTGATCATAAAATTAACACCGCGTTTGTTTGCTTCCGGCTCGCCGATGTCCAGCGCTTTGGATTTGACCCGGAGAAATTCGACAGCCTCTTGGAGTGTGGCTTCATTGAAGGAGACCTGCGGGAAAACCACTTTCTTCATCTTCTCCAGCATGGGATTTTTCGTCTGGGGAATCGCGTCGGCGATGTGGATGCCGTTGTCATCCAGCCAGTATCGTGTTCCTGAAACGGCTGTGATGTGGCGGAGGGCCTCGGTCAGGGAAAGGTCCTTCAGCAGGAAGGTCATTTGCGCGGTGGATTCGCTCTTGAGGTGGATCTTCACGCCCCTTTTGGCAGGGTCTTTTTCCTGGGTGTCCTGGCTTTGGGCCTGGGCTTCAAGGTAGTTCACGGCATCACGCAGCGTCAGGCCCACCGTGAGAGCGTTTGGCATCAGGATGCGGTCCATCTTCTCCTGGAGCAACAGCCGGGCGGTTTTCCCCGTCGGACTGGCGAGCAGATAGCTCAAGTCAAGTTTTCGCGACTCCTTGGCTTCTTCCAGATAGCCGAAATAGAGAGTGCCAAAGGGACCGCTTTCTCCGGTCTTGCCCGTTCTGTAGAAAGTCAGATGAGGAAGCCCGGGGTAAGGTTTGGGGTGGCTGAGGGTGAAGGTGCCGCTGCCTTTCCGGATGATGGTTTCCTGCTTCGCATCGTAAGGCGGTTTTTTGACGTCGCCGGAGATGTAGAGCGACAGCTTTGCGGTGTCTTCGCTGGCCAGTGTGTACTCGCCACTGACAGTGATGATGTCTGCGGTGCGCAGCACGTCCTTGATGCGGATAGAGTCTCCCAGACGGAAGGCTGCCTGGCCTACCGAGAAGTTTTGCAAAACCCAGCCCTGGAGCAGATAGCCCAATTGGAGGCGGTTGGAAGCGGCAGCCTCTTCAAAGGTGCCAAAGTAAACAGCGCCAAAAGGCTTGGTGTTGGCTTCCGAATCTGCGGACGGTCCGTAAAATGTCACATGGGGCAGGCCCTGGGGAGGATTGGGCTGCACCAGTTTGAAGCTACCCCTGCCGCGTTGGATTTCCAACCGTTGGCGGGGATCCACTGCCAGACTTCCTGGGTTCTTTTGGGTCTGGGTGACCTCCATCATCAGCAGGGCCTTTTCCTGGGTGACGAGTTCGTACTCGCCGCTGACGGTCAGCAGGTCCCCCTGGCGTTCAACCGTCTTGATGCTGATGACGTCCCCCGTGCGGAAGGCCGACTGCCCGATGCTGAAACTGGCATCCTTGTCTGCAGGAGACTGGGCGCGAGTGGCCCCCAGAAACACCAGCACTGCCATGGCTGAACAGGTGACTGCACGCATGGCCGTGCTGGCCCGGCGTCTCTCTGCAATGGTGTGGATGCGTGTGCGAAGGGCCGCGCCTCGCTGGAAAAATCCGACAAAGCCGAGGTTCAAACCGCTGGAGAAAAAAGCGGATTCCATTTTCAGCAGAGCGCTGCCATAGGCATGCCGGCCGCCTGCGGACTCACCTTCAAGCACCCGTTCGTCACAGGCAGCTTCACGGTCGGCCCGGGCTTGGTGGAAGGCGAGCCAGAGCAGGGGGTTGAACCAGTGAAACGCCAGCAGCAGGCAGGACAGATAATGCAGGGGCAGGTCTCCCCGCTTCACATGCATGAGCTCATGTTTCAGGATCAGCCGGGCCTGCTCCGCGGACAGGTCTTGGCCGAAGTTGGCCGGCAGCAGAAGCACGGGTTTAAACAGGCCTGTCACCGCCGGGCTGGACACTCCGGAGGATACCAGAAGCTCAGGGCCGTGACGCAGGCCGATGGTATCTGTCAGACAATCCACCTCGCGTCGCAATGCCTCGGAGCAAGGAATAACGTTTTTCCGGCAGTGTCGAAGCGTGCTTCTGCAAGCCACAAAGCCTGCGCTTGCCAGCGCAAGAAAGCCTCCGAGCCACACTCCCGCCAAGCCCAGCGGCCAGTCGAAACGCTGGACGGGCGGCTCGGCAATGGGAGACAGTGCTGGTGTCTGCAGAGAGATGTTTTCCGGCGAAATATCCAGTGGTTGCTCCGCAGGGAAAACGGCTCCTTCGAAAGCCGCAGGCGTACGGAAAGCCGGTTCCTCCACTGTTTGTTCCGGAGTCCATTTTTCCACCAAGGTTCCCAGGCTCCAGCGGCTTTCGGGGAAGACGGGCAGCATCAGCACCACCAGCACGGGCAACCACAGGGCGTGGCGCCATCCGGCCGAGATACGCTTTTGCAAAACAGCCCGCATCATGAAGACGGCGGGGACTAGGACGGCGGCGCGAACGGACGCAGCGAGCAGCCATTCAATGAAGGATTGAAGCGTGTTCATGGCATGGGCGATGTTGACGGTTGGCGTGGAGGTGCGTTCAGGATTTCAGCGACTGGTCGAGCAGCTTTTTGAGTTCTTTTACCTCTTCAGGCGTAAGCTTGCTGTTTTGGGCGAAATGGACGAGCAACGGCTTGGCCGCTCCTTGGAAGACCCTTTGCAGGAAGGACTCGCTTTCGGCTCGCACACAGTCTTCGCGTTGTACTGACGGGACGTAGGTGCGTGTGCCGCTGGAGTTCTCTCCAGTGACAAGGGCTCCCTTTTCAGTCAGACGGGTGAGCAGGGTGCGGACGGTGTTCTCCGCCCAGCGGGTGGATGCCTTCAGGGTACGTGTCACTTCAGAAGCCGTTTGCGGCGCATGCTCCCAGAGAGCTTCCATCACGGTCCATTCAGATTCGGTAATGCCGGGTGTGATCATGATTTCTAAATTTCACTACATTTGTCGTGATGTGACAACTACAAATGTAGTGAAGATGATTTATTTTTTTTTATGGGACACAAAAAAGCCGCCGGAATCCCGGCGGCTTCGCTGCGTGTTTAGACTGAGGACTCAGTCTGCGGTCTTGCCCTTTTTAGGCCGCGCCCGGTTCTTGATTTCCACTTCCTGCGCCTTGGCTTTCAGCGTCTCGCTGAGTGCAGCGTCTTGGGCTTTCAGCCAGGTATCATAACCTTTTTTGCGGGTGGCCGTGTATTTGTAAGTGTCAAAGATCGCTCCGTTGCCGAGGGCTCGCGGGTCCTTTTCCTCTTTCAGCAGGGTGAACATCTGCTCTTTGAGCCCGCTCATCACGGATGCAAAAGCAGGGTCGTTGGCCAGATTGCGGATGCCGTGCGGATCGTCGCTCAGGCGGTAGAGCTCATCAGCGGGGCGTTTGCCAAAGGACATCTCAAAGTAGGTGCCGCCCAGAGCTTTCAGCAGTTCCTTGGTCGGGCTGGGGTCGCAATTGCCAAAGTCCGTTTCGGGGTTGCAGGCGGGCCAGCGTTCCGGGTGGTAGTTGTGCACATAGAGGAACTCCGGGGTGCGGATGGCGCGTACAGGATAACCCCAATCATTCGGGCGGCCGAGGTCATGGCGTTCTTTTCCCACCAGCATGATGTTCCGGTCCTCCACGTAGCCTGATTTCTCGGACTTGAGCAAACCGGCGAGGCTTTTGCCGCTCATCTGCTCGTGAACCTGAAGACCGGCCAGTTCCAGGAAGGTGGGGGCAAAATCCCGCACATTGATAAAGTCCTCAACCACGCGGCCTGCCTTGATGCCTC
>DASWXG010000281.1:0-6169 GCA_036405615.1 Prosthecobacter sp.
TTAAAATGGCGAGACATCTGGTAAG
The DNA here is from genome assembly GCA_036405615.1 of Prosthecobacter sp. Classification (GTDB taxonomy): domain Bacteria; phylum Verrucomicrobiota; class Verrucomicrobiia; order Verrucomicrobiales; family Verrucomicrobiaceae; genus Prosthecobacter. The sequence goes on from DASWXG010000281.1 coordinate 26, forward strand.
CCACTGTTTTCACAACGTTTTTTTTCTGGCCTGAAAAGGTGTGTAAGAGATTGTGTAAATCGCATAAAAAGGTTGTGGTGCAATTTCTTGGTTTTATCCACAGGATTATGTGCGTAGATCCTCACCCATGACGCCCATCCTTCTCATATGAATGCCGAAGAACTGGACACCGTGCTTGAACGCTTTGTGAGTGCGGTATGCCCCATCTTCGTTCGCGCTTCGTCTGGAGTTGTGCATGCTCTAGGAAGCGGCGTCTTTGTTGCAGTTTCTGGGCACAAGTTTTTGCTCACGGCTGCACATGTAACGGACAGCGCTGCAACCGGAGACCTATTGGTGCCAGGCCCCGAGCGTTTAATTTATCTTCAGGGGTTTCACGCCAGCGGAAGAATGCCAACTTCAGGCGACCGCATGGATGACGTTTTAGACATCGCATACTTTCGCTTAAAAGACTCATTTGCTACTCAGCTCAATTCCTTCTTTACCTTTCTGGATCTCGAAGACCTGGATCTCTTCGACACGACTAAACCCGGAGACGTCTATTCAATGATTGGCTTTCCTGGTGGCGAATCAAGCGCAGCAGGCGAGCCCTTATCAAGAGAGAGATTTTCATTCACCGCGGACTCCCGCGAGGCGAAATTTTATCGCAGGCACGGCTATAACATTGAACACCATGTCCTGCTTCATTTCCATCCGATGAAAATTAAACAACTGGGAGCACCAAGCTATTTTGGTCGCCGCCGCCAAGACAGCGCTCCCGATCCTGGCGGGATGAGCGGCTGCGCGGTAGTATCACTATCGAAATCGGGTTCTCTACAGGGCGTTCCGTCCTTTGGGAAATTGGCTGGCATTCTGACGACCTATCATCGCTCGGAGCACAGCTTCGCTGCGACGCGCATCAACTGTTTTATTCACTGCATTCTGAAGAACCACCCCGAAATATCTGTTTCTTACGCCGGAGGCTTTACACACAACCGTCAACGCTAGTCACTACTGCTTCCGCTGATCGGGGGGGCGATGGGCATCCGTGCCAGCTGGTTCCCACAATTCAATGAGATTTTCTTCAGGGTCCTTGAGGTGGGCGAAGCGCCCATTTGGATAGACGGTTTCTTCTACCGCTACCGCGATGCCAGCGGCTCTTAGCTGAGCCACCATGGCGTCAAGATTCCGGACCCGAAAATTGATGCGCCAAGCGTATTCGTGCGCGCTTCTCACCTGTGCTTCCTTCGATTCAGACGCGAATACGGTAGGACCTTCGTCCTGCCACCAAGAGCCGTCCTCATATTCGAGGCCAGCTTTTCTGACGCCAAGATGTTGCTCATACCAATCGTTGAGCTTTTCAGGAGCCTTGGCCCTGAAGAAAAAGCCGCCAATGCCAGTGATTTTTTCCATTGTGAGCGGACTATATGGTTTTGAAGATTATCACTGCAACCGGTTCCTGGCTCTCTGAAGACCTCCTGACGTTCGAGCTTCTCATGCCGCCATGTCTGTTTGCTGTGACTTCGAGCCTTTTGCTTCAGCACACTGGGACGCAACTTTCGCATTGTGAGCTTCGCGAGCGGAGGCCAGCCTTTGGACCTGCCGCCCAAGCGTGATCTTGCACAATTCCTTCTCTGGCATGTCGTGCTCGAACTTGTCGGGCGTCAGGCCGTAGAAGGCCTGCACTTCGTTCTCGCAGGTGATGAGAGACGCGTAATGGCGCATCTGGACATCCTTCTTGTTTCCCATCTGCAGCTCGATCTCCGCCCATCCCTTGCCGTCCTTGATCATCATCGAAATCAGCGTGTGGCGGGGAATGTCCGGCTTGATTTTGTCTTTGGAAAGGACCTTGGAACGCACCCAGGTATATTTATGGTCCCAACTGCGAGTCAGGAACGACGAGTGGTCCCGGTAGCATTCCAGCCACTGCCGCAACGTGTCCGACACGGCGATCATGCGCGGCTTGCGGGTCTTGCTGATGGCTTTCGGCACACGGATGAATTTCAGGTCCTTTGAAATCAGGTTCCATCCCCAGCGCTCGTCCGTCCAGAAGCGGACCGCCTCAACCGGGCGCATGCCGGTAAACAGCAGCCAGACGAACATGCGCTGGGCGTTCCAGCGCTGTGCTTCCTCGATCAGGGCCTTGCATTCGGCGGCCTCGAAAATGACGATGCCGGAATGCTCGTCTGCGTCATCGTTCTGGTGAACGACGCTGTGCCCCTGGAAAGGGTTCTGTTTCAAAATGGGATAGGGATTTGGGGTGCTTTTACTCAGGCCGCTTAGATACCCGAAAAAGTGCTTCGCCATATGCATGTTCCGCCGTTCGGCCTCCGGGCCTTTGGAGTTCTCCCTGATCCAGGGTTCCATGTCCTCAAATCGGAGGCGGGTCACATCAGACTTGGCAAAGTTCGTTGTGAACTTGGTCAGGAACCGTTCCAGTTGGATCAGGGTGTCCGGGCGACGGCCCTGCGCCCTCTTTATAGAGATGAAGTCCCTGTAATAGTCGCGCACCGTTTTGATTTTCACCGGGTCGATGAAATTCTGGCAGAACCATTCCACGGCAAACAGCACGTCCTTGCCACGTGCGTCGAGGTTTTCGGTAGTCTTCAGGAAGTGGACAGCTTGTTCCGTAGCGACGTGTTCGCGGGGGCTCAGCCCGGAGGTTGCCGTGCGCATGAGGCGCACCTTGTCCAGGTTGGCTGACTGCTCGGTCTCATGCTTCTTGCGGTAGCGCTCGCCGCCTGCCAGAGTGCAGGACACAAGCCAGTAAGGCGTCCCGTTCGGGTAGCTTTCTTTTTTGACTTTGGGATGGGGAGTTTTCATCGGCAGAGAGGGCTTTTGGCCCTTTTTTGGCCCCGGCGTTTGTAATACGCTGAGGCTCAATCTGTATCCGATGAATCTCTGTCACCGCACTCCACGACGCTGCCGCGCTCACGAATACCAACATTCCCCACCCTCACAGCCCCTTCTTCTTCTCCAGCAGCCGCTTCCGCAACATGCCGGGCGAGTTCCACTTGATCACGTGATAGGTCGCCTGGGTGGTGCCCACGTTTTTGATGCTGTGCATCTGATTCGCCGCCTGGAAGATCACCGACCCAGGACCCACGCGCTTCAGTTCGCCGTTCACCAGAGACTCCACCATGCCCTCTTTCACCACGATCAGCTCCTCGTCTGGATGCTGATGCGGCGGGTGCGCTTCCAGGCCGGGGGCCAGCGTGGTCACGTGGCACTCCAGCTCGTCCAGCGTCGCGGTGGGGGCGCGCAGCACCTTCCGCACCTCGCCCTTCTCGGTTTTCCTCACCGGCAGCTCGTTCCAGTCAAAGATGGACGAGCCCATCACGGGCGGCGGCGGGGCGGCCGCTTGTTCTTGGGCCAGGGCCATCGCGCCCACGGCCACGGCCAGGGTGGCGCACATCACTTGGAGATCACGTCTTGTCAGCATGGGTAAGGCTCAGGCAACGGGCATCTCGCACGATTTCGTTCGGTCACTTCTGCGAAGTGGCGCCGGGCTCGCCACGCGGGTTGCTTTCTAAAGAAAAGATGGCACTCTCAGCGCTCTTTTTGCGCCTGCTCATGCGTCACGCCCTTCTCATTCTGCTTTGCCTCTCCTGGACCGCTCACTTCGGCGCTATGGCAGAGCCCGTGCCGGCCCCCGCGCCGACCATGGAGGTGCGGAAGGCCATCGTGGCCCCGCCTGCGGAACTGACACCGGCGCCCGCCACCACGCCCGCGCCACCAGCAGCCCTGCCCACAGCTCCGGCAGGCGCCCCGGCGGCGGCCGTCCCGCCCTCTGCTCCAGGCACTCCGCCGACGACACTCGAAAAAGAGGTCGAAAAGAAGATCGTCTACGTCCGCTGCGAGGTGAAGCAGCCCGTCGTCGCCCTCACCTTTGACGACGGCCCCCATCCCGACTTCACCCCCCGCTTGCTCGACACGCTGAAAAAGGAGGGCATCAAGGCCACCTTCTTCATGGTCGGCCGCTGCGTCGTCACCTACCCGGACATCGTGAAGCGCATGGTCGATGAGGGGCACGAGGTCGCCAGCCACAGCTGGTCCCACCCGCTGCTGACCTCCCTCAGCAACAACGGCCTCGACTCCCAGATGCGCAAGACCCACGACGCCATCGTCAAGGCCTGCGGCGTCGCCCCGGTGCTCTACCGCCCGCCTTACGGCGCCAGCCGCCTGTCCCAGCGCAAGCGCATCCACGACGAGTTCGCCTACCTCTCCATCCTGTGGGACGTGGACCCGCTCGACTGGCAGCACCCCCGCACCGCGCAGAAGGTGCACGACCGCGTCCTCGCCCAGACCACCGCCGGCTCCATCATCCTCTGCCACGACATCCACGAGACCACCGTGGACGCCATGCCCGCCACCATCCGGGATTTGAAGGCGCGCGGCCTGGGCTTCATGACCGTCAGCCAGCTCATCGGCCTCGAGGCTAAAACCCCCCGCCTGCCCAGCGACCCGCCCGTCGTGCTCGCGCCCATGCCAGCCCAGCTGCCCGTGATCCCCCAGACCGAGCCAGAGTTGCCCCCGCTGAAGCTGAAGCCCTCCGACCGCCTGTCCCTCGACCTTCCCGGCGAGGAAAAGTAATCCTCGGGGGGGCAAAACACACGCCCTCGGCACTTCGCCGCCGCGCATCCCCCAGCGCGCCCGCGCTTTCTCGTCGAAGCACTCCTCCCAGCCCGCCACGAAGGCCTCCCCAAAGGGAGCGCAAGCACCCGCTCCGAGAGGAGCGCGGACACTCCTGTCCGCCTCCCAGCGCAAGCCCTCGCCAAAGGGCGCACGAGCCCCCCACCCGCCCCGAAGGGAGCGCGGACACTCTTGTCCGCCTCCCCACCTGCGATCTCGCCACCCTCCTCGCCGAAGTTGCAACCCACCTCCAGCCCCTCACCGCCGAGCACCAGCGCACCATCACCACCCACCTCGTCCCCACCCCCTGCCAGGCCGATGCCGAACCCCTCGTCATCGTGGCGAACAACCTCATCGCCAACGCCCTCCAACACGGCGGCAACGTCACCATCACGTGCCAGACGGAAAACAACCAAGCCATGTTCACCGTCCAGGACGACGGCCCCGGCATCGCCGAAACCGACCTCCCCCACATCTTCGAGCGATTCTATCGAGCCGACCAAGCCCGCACCACCACCTCCGGCCACTCCGGCCTCGGCCTCGCCATCACCAAAGCCATCATCGACAGCCATGGCGGCAGCATGCGCGTGAGCAGCAGAGTGGGCGAGGGGGCGGTGTTCGAGGTGAGGTTACCGAGGTTGTAGGCCACTATTAATTGTGACGGGATGGTCTCAGGTAGAAAAAAACTCTGGAATTTGATCACTGTCTTCTGCAAGAATGGATAATGGCCGATCCAACCACCCACCTAAGCGCAGGGCTGATTTTCAAATCCATCGCGACAGGACTGCTCAAAAATGTAGGTCAAGAAGGAGCAAAAAAAATATATCAACATTTTAAGGATCGGTTGGAGGATGGCCGAATCCCAGCCAACCATAATTTACAAAAAGCGGTTTCCGATTCGCTTCTGGAAGCAACACGAGCATTTGCGCTGGGTGTGGCTGCAGAGTTGGGAGAAAAGCCCCCACTATTTAAGGCAGCACAGAAACACTTAGCAGCAGGCACCTTCAGTAAAACGCCGCTGATTCGCCTTCGAGATGTGAGCGGCACAGACTGGGTAGAAGAACTGCTAAATGTGGCTAAACCCGGCAAAGGTGGAAAGGGCGGAATAGCTGCGGACTTCATAGTTGCCGAGGGCAAGCTAACCACTTTATTGACAGAATCGAAAAATAGCGGCACTGAACTTGAAAAACGTGTCACGAAAGCATTTCGTCAGTGGCTCAAAAGACATGTTCAAGAGGAGAACCAGCCTGAATGCGTAGAAGATTTTTTACAGAAAGGCTGGCCGCTAGAGAAAGGTGGAAGAAAAAGAGTAACCTTTTATGAGGTCTTTGTGATGTTCTTTCGTGAGAAGATCAAGGAGGAGCCTGTGGTTCGAGATATTTTTTTAGCGCAGACCACAAGTGGCATTGCCGAGGATATGAATAAGTTCCTGGACCAAGTGAAGCTTTCAGATGCCGGGTTGAGAGACTGGATGGAGCAACAGAGCCGATCCCTTAGGGACTGGTTGAAGCAGCGGTTAGACACATTGCAAGCGAG
>DASWXG010000282.1:0-2653 GCA_036405615.1 Prosthecobacter sp.
ATCAGCGGCGTCATCTCAGGCACCGGCGGCATCACCAAGATTGACAACCACGGCACCTGGGTGCTGGCCGGGGCGAACACCTATTCGGGCGCCACCAATGTGAGCGCCGGCCTTTTCCAGGTGGGCCAGGGTGGGGCAGGGCAGACGGGCACCGGCAACGTCACGGTGCAGAGTGGTGCCACGCTCTTTGGCACGGGAGTGGTGCGCGGCGGCAGTTTCACCGCCGTCAGCGGATCCAGCCTGCATGCGGGCGACAGCACCGCAGCCGGCTCCTTTGGCACCCTCAACTTCACTCCTGCCACTGGCGGGGGCACACACAGCCTGGAGGGCGGCGTCTTCCTGGGCATCGGCACTGCCAACAACCAGGGTGGCATTGATCCCACCTTCGGGGGCAATGCCGTCGGCACGGCTGGCTACTTTGCCTTTGTCAACGACCCCTCCCGATCTTTGGGGACTGGAGCCGGCAGCCACGATCTGCTTTCCTTCAATGCCGCCGCTGACACCACCGGCTACGGGCTGACGGTGACCGGCATCCTTCAGGTGGCAGGCGGCGGCTTCACCGCCCAGGCCGGCCAGGTCTTCAACCTGCTCGATTGGAGCAGCGTGGTGACAGCGGACTTTGCCGGCTTCAATGTGGGCGACAACTACCGCGACGGCAGCGCCGACGATGCCGGCCAGTTGAACCTGCCCACGCTGGGCGCCGGCCTGTTCTGGGATGTCAGCCAGTTCACCACCAGCGGTGTCATTGTGGTGGTGCCGGAGCCGGGCCGGGCCCTGCTGCTCCTCCTAGGCGTTGTGGGCTTGCTTGTGCGTCGCAGGCGCCCCTCCGCCAGGGTTTGCTGCCAGACTTGTGGACTGGCCTGATGCCCTTATTCCGCCTCCATGGCGCTGAGGGCCAGTGATGGCATGCTGAAAAGCGGCTGCGGGGCGGGAGCTTTAGCCTGCCCCATGCAGCCCGTTTCTTCTCCCAGGCCTTTCCGGGAGGCGCCCGCAGCCCCTCCTTGCATCCCCGGGCTGACTCGCCACACTGGGGCCCCGTTTTTTCCCCGCCATGGCCTACATCAACGAAAACTACAACAAGCTCAAAGCCGGTTACCTCTTCCCTGAAATCGCCCGCCGCGTGAAGGCATTCACCGAGGCCAACCCGGAAGCCGCAAAGCGCCTCATCCGCTGCGGCATTGGCGACGTGACCGAGGCCCTCCCCCAGGCCGTGCGTGACGCCATGCACAAGGCTGTGGATGAGATGGGCGACCGCGCCACCTTCCGCGGCTACGGGCCGGAGCAGGGCTACGACTTCCTGCGCAATGCTGTGGCGGAGAATGACTTCAAATCCCGCGGCATCCAGATCGAGGCAGATGAGATCTTCATTTCCGACGGCAGCAAGTGCGACACCGGCAACATTCTGGACATCTTCGGCGCGGGCAACAAGATCGCCATCACCGACCCGGTGTACCCCGTTTATGTGGACACCAACGTCATGGCTGGCAACACCGGCGATGCCGATGAGAGCGGCGCCTATGCCGGTCTGCACTACCTCAAGTGCACTCCTGCCAACGGCTTCGTGCCTGACATTCCGAACGAGCCGGTGGATCTGGCCTACCTCTGCTACCCGAACAATCCAACGGGCGCCGTGGCCACCCGCGCCCAGCTTGAGGCGTGGGTAAAGTATGCCCTGGCCAACGGCACCACGCTGCTCTACGACGCTGCCTACGAGGCCTTCATCCGCGACCCCGAGCTGCCCCGCTCCATCTATGAGATCGAAGGCGCGCGCGACTGCGCCATCGAGTTCCGCAGCTTCTCCAAGAATGGCGGCTTCACCGGCGTGCGCTGCGGCATCGTGGTCATTCCCAAGGGCCTCATGGGCAAGAAAAAGGACGGCACCAAGCAGGCCATCCACCCCCTCTGGAGCCGCCGCCACAGCACGAAATTCAACGGCACCAGCTACATCGTGCAGCGTGGTGCGGAGGCGGTGTACTCGCCCGAAGGCAAGAAAGAAGTCACCGCGCTCATCGAGCACTACATGGGCAATGCCGCGCTGCTGGTGGAAGCCTGCAAGAAGGCCGGTCTCGATGTCTATGGCGGTGTCAACGCCCCCTACGTCTGGGTTGGCTGCCCGCAGGGTGTCACCAGCTGGCAGATGTTCGACAAGATGCTGAACGAGGCCAACGTGGTCATCACCCCCGGCAGCGGCTTCGGCAGCGCCGGCGAAGGCTACTTCCGCATCAGCGCCTTCAACAGCCGCGCCAACGTGGAAGAAGTCTGCCGCCGCATCGCGCAGCTGCAAAAGTAGCCCAGTTGCGCCGCAACTGGTTTTTCTCGCATCAACTTCAGAAAGGGAGCCTCACAAGGCTCCCTTTCTTCGTTTGTGGCCGTGCTACGGGCTCGCCTGCAGGCGCACAAAGCCCCTGCCGCTGAAGGCCGCGCTCACCGTCACACTCCCATCGGGATTCGTCACCATCTGATTGGCGGGAATGTCCGTCCAGTTCACCAAGTTCGGCGACGACTGTGCCTTCAGCGTGCCCCATTCCAGGAACACCGGATTCGGCATGTAACTGAGCGTCAGCGCGCCGTTCTGCACCACCGGCTGCGGCATGGTGGACTGGGCCAGGGCAAACTCCATGCCATTGGGCACGCCGTCACGGTCGAAGTCTTG
>DASWXG010000283.1:0-3605 GCA_036405615.1 Prosthecobacter sp.
GCTGAGTTCGGCCCGGCTGAAAAACTTCTACGGTACCACCGATGGAGATCTCAAGAATGTAGGCACGGCCCCCAGCTATGGTGCCCTGGCGCAGGCAGAGCAGATGCGGGAGCAGTTTTATCATGATGTGCTCGCGGCCACAGCGGTGTTTTGCCTGCCGCGCAGTGATGACAATACCTGGAAGCCCGCCTACATCCCGTATAACCGGGACGAAGATGAGGAGCTCGACACACCTCAAAAATTCCGAGAGCATGTGATCCTGAAGTCGGGAGTGAGCGCCACTTTGTTCAAGGACTTTCGAAACCCCGGAGCTTCTGCGACGGCCAACTCGGACAACGCCAGCATTTTTGTGCTGGGTTACAGCGGGAATTCGGCCCACATCAAGGTGCTGGCGATTTATGACATTGATGTCATCCGGCTGGCCTCTGCAAACCAGCCTTTGGGATTCCATGCCAGCGTCAAACGCTACACCGACCCTCCTGGCAATCCGCAGGGAACGGACTATTCGCTGGTCTTCTCGGGAGGCTATGCGGTTTATTATCCGCCGGCGAATCCCGCCGCACGAGTTGCGGCCGACTTTGCGACGGACGGATTTACACCGCTGTTTGTCACCTTCGAGCGTCACACGCGTCTGGCTCTCCGCGAGTCCACCGCCATTGACCGGTTCAAGCTCGCAGCGGAGCGGCCCTTCTATTTCATCTGGTGGCCGGACCCCGCAGCTCGTCACCTCGGTGCCCAAAGCAACTCGGCCCCTCCCAACATACCGCAGCAGGCCTACAACCACATGGCAGGGCGGACATCGTTCATGTTCACCGTGCCGATGTTTCCGGCCCTTTGATTCTGCCCATGCGCATCCGTATACAGTCCTTTGCGAAGACACGCCGCGGAGCCCTCATGGGCGCTGCGTTGATGCTGATGCTTTGCACCGGCTTGTTTCTGGCCGGGTGGGTGACGGTGATGAGCGTGCGGTCCATTCAGGTAAGCTGGCTGGAGAATGCTTTGCAGCGGCGCATCGGCCTGGAAAACTCGCGGCTGCTGAGCTGGCAGACCGCTATGGAGCACGGGTTTGATCCGTTGAACGGCAACCTGGACGGAAAACCTGCTTATCTTGCGAATGGAAGGGACGGGGCGGTGAACACCGGGGACGGCTGGTCGGACCTGGACATCTACCGGTCGGTTTCAGAGCCGAAGACGATGCTCAACAACTTTCCGTATAACCCGTTGGGGATGCGTCCGGGGCCATCCTATGTGCAAGGAGAAGAGTTTTCGAGAGCCGCCATCGCTGAGGACAAGAGCCTGGACGATTTTCATTCACACCTTTTCTTCAAAAGCCATTGCCCGATCCTGAACGGTGACCTTTTTGTCATCTACCGGAAGCCGGACCAGGCGAAGACCGAACTGGATGTGTACAGCAAAAGCGTGCCGTTTCAGGTGCTGGGACGGACCGTCATCCGCCACCCTCCGTCTTTGTTTGTGAAGACGACGTCCAAAGTGACGTTGCCCTTCCTGTCCAAATCTCTCTACGTGCAGTCTTACGATGCCGTTTCCCGCTATCCCATCCTGGGCACGTCGTTGAGCGGAAAGGTGCTTCTGCCTTCCAACATGCCCGTGGTGCCCTCTTCCGCAGGGCCGGACACGGCAGAGGCTCCGCGTCTGTTCGATGCCACGCTGAATGTGGTTCGCAATGCCGACAATCCGGGCAATTCCCTCTGGCACAAGATGGAGTCGGGCGAATACAACGGCGTGGATGTTTTTGTCAAGACACTGCCTGCCAATGGTCCTTACTGGATGGAGTCCTATGTGAACGAACCGCCCATTCCGCCTCCAGACTATAAAAATGGCGGCTATCCGGTACCGTTCAAAACGCTCTACATCAATCTCGGCCATTCAGGGCTGAAGCATCTGAGAATAACCAATGATGGTGGTCTGGTGGACCAGATTGTGTTTGTCGGGCAGAGCACTCCTGCCGCCTTTGAAAATGCCGGCGGGATGAGCCCTGTGATTGTGGCCCTGGACCAGGGGGCAGAACAGCACATCAAACACATTGTTTTCAAAAACGACAACAACCGCCGCCTCATTTTCGGGGTGAAAGACAGCCTGTCACTCAGCTCCTCCAAAAAGCTGTTTGGCGAGCGCCGTCTGATTTTTAACTGGGTGGGTGATCCTCTCTCCGGCCGGGTGATAAACTCACGCATGACTGTGGTGAACGAGGGGCATCCCATTCTCCTGGACCTGCATGAGAACAACTTGGTGGACATCAACTGGATCGGCGGATTGATGACGAACTGGTCTGTCGAGCGGGACAAGGACACCGGTCCCCGTTCAGAGCGGCTGGTGTTCAGGTCAGACAGCTCTTTGCCGACGCTCCCCGTTTCCGGGGCCAGCTACGAGTCGCTGCTGCCGCGCGATGCGTGGCTGGAGACCTATTTTAAACCCACGGTTCCTTTGTCGCAATGAACCCACGGATGCATCCCGCCAAACCACGTGGCTACACCTTGATCGAGGTGATGGCCGCCGCCGCTGTGATCTCCACCGGCATGGCAGCGGCAGTCAGTTTGACCAGTTCTCTGATGCTTCAGGAGGAACTTGCCTGGCGGACGGCCGTGACCCGGAATTATCAGGAAAACATGGCCCGTCTCTGGCAGCTGGGGCTGAGTTACTCCAGCAAGGACGCCACCAATGTCGGAGCCGTCATGCCCAGCCAGCAATACAGCCCGAAGCTGAATGAGGCGCTGAATGCTGCCTCCTTGATTGAAACCGGAGACATCAATCCTGAAGGGCTTGGTGAACTGGATGAGGCGATCGTCACCGCCTCTCCCAACATCTCTTCTGACCCACGGACGGAGAAGCAGGGTGCCAGCTTGTCCATCTACGTCTACCGCCCGGCCCTGATCACCGACCTGCGCACGGAAGCGCTTAACAAGTGAACTCTTTGTGTCATGCTGAAAAAAGTCACCATCACCAATGTCAATACGGGGCACAAGTCCATCACTCTGGTGGATACGGACACGCATGAAAAAGCGCTGGTAGGCAGCGGCATCGCCCCGAATGAAACGGCGGCGATTGAAGACGTGACCGGCCCGGATGAAAAGATCCAGCGGCTGACTTCCCCCAAAGGTGGAACCGACGACTGCGCGGCTTTCTTTTCAGGCCTGGGCCGGTGTCTGGAGCGCAACATCAGCATGACCAAAAGCCTGCGGCTGCAGGTCAACCGGGTGATATCCGCCCGTTACAAAGGCATGATCGCAGAGGTGATCCACTCCATCGCTATGGGGGAGAAGTTCAGCGATGCCATGAGCCGCTATCGCGACCTCTTTTCGGAGGACATTCTGTCGCTCATCGTTGCGGGTGAAGAAGCAGGGCAGCTGGCCCGCGTGTGCAAGCGGATCGGCGTGGCCAAGAAGAAGTCCTCCAAGACGCTGAAGAAACTGAAAGGTGCGTTGATCTATCCCGGAGTGGTGATTGTGCTGGGCGTGGTGGTGGTGATCGTCATGAGCTTCACGCTCGTGCCGGCGATGTCCAAGCTGTTTACCAGTTTCAATACGGATCTGCCTTTTGCCACCAAGGCGTTGATCGCCCTTTCAGACTTGTTCCTGCACAAGCCT